>CAXTDO010000005.1:10636-26487 GCA_964242315.1 uncultured Flavihumibacter sp. | reverse complement strand
GCCTTATCTCGTTATTAATTACGTTACTTACTAGACGAATGTCAGTTGGGGGTGCATTATGAAGGGGGAATATGCGTTTTTCCAACGCCACATCTCCTCCGCCCACAACAAGAAGGGACATTTCCTCCAAGTTAAGGAAAATTGGAAATAGCGAATTTCTTTTATCCCGGTCTATTACTGTAGCATTTACAGTATTGATTGTCAATTCTTTGTTCATATTATGAGAGGCTGTCTCAGTAAATTATTGGCGAAGGTATATAATTGTCTACATAATTTGTAGACTATTTTTGCTGTATCTTTTCTTGTGGTTCTTTGAGTTAGCTAAATTGTAAGTGTTTTTTAACCACAGAGGGCACAGAGGAGGAAACACAGAGGTCACAGAGGCCCTCTCTGTGACCTCTGTGTTTCCTCCTCTGTGGCCTCTGTGGTTAAAAAGCTGATCGAATGGGTAATGATTGTATGCCAACAAATCACGGACTTATCATTTCTTTCAAATTTTAACCCTTGCAAATCGAGATAAGCTGATAGATACACAGCAGCAAATTGATGTGATGATAATGTGTCATTCAAATCACCTCACTAAAATCACAGAACCCATTCTTTTAACATCACCGCAGATAGTGGTGGCCGTTATAATATACGGAAAGTTGCCTGTTGCCTGCGGAACGCCTCTGAATGTTCCGTCCCAGCATGCAGTGGGGTCTGTTGTTTTGAATACAATTTCTCCCCAACGATTGTATACCGCAAACTGAAGGTTTGTAACCTTTCCCCAACTGCTGATTCCAAAACAATCGTTGTTGCCATCACCATTGGGAGAAAATGCATTGGCAACCTGGTAGTCTTTATCAGAGGGTATTTTAACCACGCTTACTTTCACGCTGTCAGTTGAAACACAACCTTTCGAAGAAGTGCCTGTAACATAATATGTGGTTGCGACAGAGGGCAATGCTATTGTGGTTGACGATGTAGGAAACTTTAAGGTTGAATCAGGAGTCCATTTATAAGTGCTTGCTCCTTTTGCGGTTAAATGAGTGGTGGAATTCAGGCAGGTAACGTCATTCGATTTGCTTACCACTAAAATGGGCCTTGGGTTTACCGTTATTTTTAAAGATACTGTATCCACGGTCTGGCAGCCCTGATTTGATATTAAAGCACTATAGGTAATATTTTTTACCGGATACACCCAGGCGCTTCCGGCTATACCCGTGTGTAGGGTATTATCAGGCACCCAAACAGCCTGTCCGCCTTTCACATTGAGCTGTAAACTGTCTCCCTCACACACGACAGTTTTCGATGCGGTGATGGCCATGTCTGACTTGGAAATAAAAGTAATGATAGCCGTAAAGATAACGCTATCACAGCCGGAGCTTCCACGAAGCGTATCCGGATAAGTGCCTGATTTCGACACTGATCTTCCTGAGGGCAATATGTATAAGGAATCTCCGCAAATGGTTTTATTGATAACAGAGGTGGTAAATGTTTTAGCAGTGAGACTAACCTGGTAATAAATACTATCACATCCCAAAACCCCTTTCAATGTGTCTGCAAAAATCCCGGAACCTGTTACTTTTTTCCCGGAGGGTAACATGTAAGATTTGCCCTGGCATACCGATCCCTCTAAAGTGGCTGAAATGGGATTGATAACAGTTATTGTTGTGCTTCTTATTACACTGTCGCAGCCGGCTGCATATCTTAGCGTATCCCTGTAAATGCCTGCGCGGGAAGCAAAAATACCGGAGGGCAGTTTATAGGATGTTCCCTGACAAATGCTAACGGATATACTTATCAGCGTGTCTTTTTTTAGTGACAGGTGTGTAACAATGATACTGTCGCACCCCCTGAAATTACGTAACCCGGACGCGTAAGTTCCCGGTGTTTGAACAATTTCTCCTGAAGGAAGTGTGTACTTTTCACCTTGACAAATGTACCGGTAAACATCTTCTGATGATTTTTGCACTGTCAACAGGTGAATTGTAATAATAAGGCTGTCACAACCAACAACATGAGACCATCTTTTTTGATAGGTACCTGTATCATTTACAGCCACTCCCCATGGTAGCCGGTATTGTTCGCCGGAACAGATATAGGCGGTATAAAATGTATCAGTAACAGGTAAATTTTTAAGAACGATTTTTGAAATGATGCTATCGCAACCAGCAATTGATTTCAGGGTATCTGCATACACGCCGCTGGCACTAACTGTTGGCCCCCACGGCAATGTGTAAGCGCTTCCGTTACAAATATTAACGTCTTTGCTATTGACATTCGGCAGTGTTATGTGCAAGGTGAGGGAAGTAATAAGACTGTCGCAACCTTCACGGGTGCGAATCGTATCTTTGTAAACACCTTCATTTTTAATTATAATGCCTGAAGGAAGTGTATAGCCGCTTCCCTGGCAAATAGTGAAGTCCCTGGTTCTGGTCACGGGTACAATTAAACTTACTTTTAAGGAATCACGAAAAACGCAGGTTCCGAAACTCATATCTACCCAATATATACCGGGTTTGTCAATCAAATAGCTGGGGGTTTGTTTGCCATCCTGCCAGGTGTATTTTGTTACACCGCTGATTGTTGCGTTTATGGTAATAGGTTTTGCCAGCGAGCACAAAACAGTATCGGCACCCAGTGGCGAAAAAGATCCCTTGCCTTCAATCTGGAATGTATCTCTCACGATACAGCCATTGTAAATAATATCAACCCAATATAATCCGGCTTCGCTTACATAAATTTCGCTACTGGTTTTTTTGTTACTCCATAAATAAGTTTCTCCGCTACCCCTGTAACCGCTGAGCTTGATGGAATCTCCATCACATATTATTGATTTCTGGATAGATTTTTTAGTTATTGGATTGATGAATACATTGATCGTATCATAACTAATGCAACCTTTGTAAGTAACCCTTACATTATAGCGGTTCTGGTTAACCGCAGTTACCCTGTAAGTTGGAGCTGTAGATCCGTTCTGCCATAAATAGGTGGCTCCGGGAAAAGATGTAACATCAAGGGTGACGCTGGATCCGGCTACGCAGAGGGAAATATCTTTACCCAGGTCGGCATACGGCCGTGCAGGAACAGGTACCCGTAGCGTTGCCGTATCTTTTTCATTACAGTCTTTGTTTTCTATTACCAAAGTAACTGTATAAACAGTATCCCTCGGCCATGCAGGGTAAAGGAAAGAAGGTGAGACTTCGGTAGAGGTTTGGCCGTTATATCCGAAATCCCATTTAGTAATGATTGATGAGCCATAAGTAGAATAATTTATAAATCTGACCTTGCTTTCGGTTTTACAATCGAAAGGAGCTGTAACAAATGCTGCCGTTACCAGGCATCTTTTAACAGGAGCACAACTGTCAACATGAATCACAGATGACAGATGCAGGTCTATAGTTCCCGTAACATTGGTGTTATTGGTATTCAACACCGGTGTAAAAACCTGTATAAAATAACTTCCCGGCGCAAGGCATTTGTAAGTATTACGGGTTAGAGCATCCTGAACACAGCTTTGTTCCTGCATGGCGCCGCAGTTGCCCGTCATAAGCCTGTACTGAATATTTTCAGGGTTAACAGTTGTTTTTTCATCAAGGAAAGCAGTTACATCCAGCGTGTCTGTGCCGCCAATGTCAAGCCTGAACCAGGATGATTTATATCTGGATGTTTTGCCATTAGGCGGACAGCTAAGGAACTCATTAAATTCTCCGTAATCGGTGCCTATTGTATGGCAGTCAACTATAACACTTGCCGTTGCAGCACCGGGCTTTTTAAGGTCTACCACAACCGGTGCAGAACAGAAATCACCTGCTTCGTCTGTAATTTGTATTTCCGGATATACAAATTCATTGTTTTGTCCACAGCCCGTCAGCAAAAGATAGTAGGTTCCCGGAGAGATACATTCCTGTGCCCAGTAAGAACCTGTAGCATTATCATAATAAGCGCTCGCAGGTTCGTATGTAAGTCCCTTAACGGTAGAATCGCCGGGTATCTGCTGACTAAACAACTGAACCGACTGGTTGCTTATCTGAACAACGCCATTTACTCGTGTCCGGTACCTGATATGCCCTGTTACCGATGAAGTGAATTTGTACCAGATTGTTTTCACCGCACAACTTTTATAATTAAATACAGGATCGGTTAAGTCGGGCGAGGCACATGAATAGTTATCCGTATCCCCGGCATACTTTCCGGCGATCAATTTTCCAAAATCCCATGCTTTAGAATAATGGTCAAACTTGGTTGGTGTTGCGGTGGCAGAGTCTATCAATACGGATATCTCTACCTGGCTGCTCGGGTTCATCCATGCATGATTCTCGACAACAATATAATAACGGTCAACAGTAGTTGTACATGGATCACGATAGAAACTGACTTCTTCGGTACCATAACATCTTGCATACATGTTTGTTTTCACAAGAGATAACCCCTGTGCTATTGTAGAATCAACCAAACCGGCGTTTACAATGCTGGTGAATGGCAGTGTTCCGTCCACATTACTTCTATACACCGTAAAGGGGTAGATATTTGTTTTGCCTATAGTTTTATTGTACACCCGTACACGCACCGTTCCGGGTTTGTTTATAACAAATGTGTACCAAAGATCGCGTCTTGCCGCATTATTATCAACAGGTGACGTAGTAGTGTTATACAAGGCATTGTTGACGCCGGAATTATAAACCGATGGGGTATACTTCGATTCGCAAACTGCATCTGACGGGTCATTTTTCTGAGAACCTGTAGTGCAATAAAAAAAGTCGTTACTTGGTTTCCTGGCGGTATCAAGCGGGTTAACATCACCTGTTTTCCCAAACTGATAACCAACGTTTGCAGGAACGACTCCAAAATCGTATGCATTTTTTGCATGGTCGAACCTGGAATATCCAACCTGGTCGATATAAACGGATGGGGTAACATTAGCGCAGGAATTTACGTCGCCGGCAAATAGTACCAGCGTATAAAGTCCGGGCTGCACACTGCATAGCTGTATCCAGCCTGAATTTGAAAGGCATGGCTGTATCGGAGTGGCAGTGGCAAATAAAGCAGAATCTTTCCTTACATCAAGTGCAAACACCTGTGCCCAGTAACCCTTCGTATCAATCTGCAGGTAACTTACTTTAGTGATCTCAAAAACATAATAGGCAACCCTGTTAAGATTAGCAGCACATGTTTTAATGGGATGAGTGCTGAAAGGGGTATCAATAGTACAATTAAAATATTCGGCTGCAAGCGTGTAGGTAGTATCCGTTTTAGGATAGGCATTTGTGTGTCCTTTGCGTGGGTTCCATTCCAAAACATAAGGCTTTTTTGTAGCTGTATCTACAGAAGCTTTGAAAGGACGGTTGAATTTTGGCCCTGCACATGCTTTGGTAACGGTGATGGTTACCCTGTCTTCCAGGCCTATTGAGCTGCCATAACCCCGGTCGCTTACGTTCTGCGTCGGATTTTCAAAAGTAGGGCCGCTTCCATAAGATACAAGGGTATACCATCCTGCCGGCATGGGTTTACAACGGTCATTAACTCCCTGGCTATAAAAACAACTCCATGGAGCTCCAACCGGCTTTAATCCGCCTAACCCGTCAGTTGCTTTACCTGTGAACAGCGCCATGACGCCACCGAATGTATATCCACATGAATAATTGCTGTAGTTGGTGATGGAAACGATTGATTCATCACTCAGATAAAACTGCCTGTAGATAGCCTTTGTAGCGGGCCTGTTCCCTATCGGGCAGGGTACAAAACCATTTATGGTCTCTGCGTTATCCCTGCAAGAAAAAATATCCGTATCTGAAATAACAGATGTTCCGCCTTTTTTAGCCAGCGTATCAATTATATTTCCGAGGTTTTGTGCATTGGCTGCATTAAAATGTTTAGTGCTGATAATATCAAAATTGATCCTGGGTGCATCGGTAATCCCTGCCGAAGCGGCGGTGCCAAAACCCGCAAAGGTGTAAGTACCCGGAATCACGCAAACCCGGTCGCCGCCACAGTTCTGATTGTAAGGGATGCAGAGCGTATAAGCAGACAAGCCCTTGATAACATCGGGGAAAGCATTTTTGCCCTGGGCAGTGGCCAACGCGTTTGCATCACCTTTATACAACCTGTAAGATGACAACCTGTAATTATAAAACGCTGCCATGCCACTGTCTGCCACAACAAATTCACGGTACATTACTTTAGTGATGGGTTGTGCTGAAGTCTGGCAAAGTACGGTATCAGGAAGTACCGTATTCTGACAGGAGAAAGTATCAACACGTGAAACATAAGTAGCACCATCTTTTAGCGGTTGCATTACACCGCCTGAAGTATTAATAGTATCAAAAGCGCCTGGTTTATTAAGCGAATAACGATTGATCACTTTATTGCTTAGTAATTTTACAGTGATAACAGCCGAATCCGATGTGCCTACATAACCCGCAAAGGTTTTTTCGTAGATGGACTGAAGCGGTTTTTCAAAAGAAGGGCCGCTTCCGTAAGAGATCAGGGTGTACCAGCCTGCAGCCATGGGAGTACATTCATTCGATTCATTCTGATTTTGAAAGCAGCTCCAATCGCGGCTAACCGGCTTAAGCGCATCGGCTCCATCCGATATCTTTCCGTAGAACAAAGTCATCACACCTCCATATGGATTGTTACAGCTCCGGTCGAAATTCCTGATAGTCATCAATGCCGGCTCGCTCAGATAAAATTGCCTGTAAATAGCTTTGGTTGCAGGTTTACTACCGATGTTGCATGGCTGATAACCGTTAACATGTAACGCGTTATCGATACAGGAGAAAACATCATTGTCTGTGCTGATATTAAAATTTCCTTTTTTGCGTGCGGTATCAATAATGTTTCCCAGGTCCTGCGCAGTGGAAGGATCACGATGTTTTGTTGTAATGAGATCGAATTTTATTGTCGGCGCATCTTTATAACCAATGTGGCCGTCGTTACCAAAAGTTGCAAGTGTGTAAGTACCAGGCGTAATACAAACCATATCGCCTTTACATTCTGTGATCGCGTCAATACAGGGAGTCATAGGAACAAGACCTTTGATAACCTGGGGATATGCATTTACGTTTTGAGCGCTGGCAAGCGCATTGGCATCACCCTTGAAAAGTCTGTATGCTAGCGGGTACGTGTAACTGCCAAAAGCCGCTACTCCGCTATCCGACACCGCAAATTCCCGGTACATAATTTTAGAAGCACCGTTCAGACAAACTCCGCCATCGGGAAGCACCGTATTTTTACAGCCAAATGTATCAGGTTTTGACGCGTATGTTATTCCATATTGCAGTGCCTGCATAATACTTCCTGAAAAGTTAATCGCATCAAAAGCATTCGGTTCATTCAATGAGTAATGGCTGAAAGCTGTTTTATTCACAACGTTAATAGCAAGGCCTACCCTCGATCCGAGATTCGACAACAAACATAACGTTGAATTTCCTCCGATGGAACTATAATTAAACTGGCCCGGAGTTGCCGGCACATCAGTTCCTGAAACCTGGACAACATATTTGCCCGGAGTAAGACAATCAAGACCAACATTACCCAGTCCCCAAGTGGTATTTGCTGTGTCCAGAGTAGTGCAGTCATCGCTCAACGGCTGCGGAAAAACCCTGATCATCAGGCCCGCATAATTACAGGGCGCTGCAGACGCTGATATATTGATGTCGGCGGATTTGTCAAGTGTAAAACTAAAAAAAGTGCTTAAATCAAAATTTTGATTACGGTACGGAATGCCGTTACCCGGTAGTGACGGCAAACATGGATGCAGTGAATGCCTGCCGTTACAGGCGAGGTAATCGCTCGCGTTTTTTGTTCCCTGAACTAATGACCCTAATGCATTGCCGGCTCCCAGTTGAGACAATAGAGGTTGCGGAGCCTGCGTAGGCGCCGTTCCGCCAATAGCTATGGCAAGCCTTATATCGCTGCTAAAGTTTTGATGAGAGAACAACTGGATTGTGTAGGTAGTATTTGGCAACAGTTCAGAACATTTGTAAACGATATAATCAGCGGTAAAACCATTGGTAACAAAAGAATCACAAGTGGTTACTGCACTAAGCGATGACAAGGGTTCATGCACCGCATCTCCCTTATATAACGCGTATCCGAAAGTGCTTCTACCTTCCGTGAAGCCACCGGTTGGCGAAGCAAGTAACACGCCTAAATAGTCAAAATAAGCCGGAGTGGTAAATGTATGCCAGGTAGTTTTATTATACTGTGATGCATTGGCAAGGGATGAACAGGTTTCTGTGGCAGCATCAATAGAATGACAACCAATATTGTAATCAACATGCGTAGTTGGAGCAACAATCTTCCCAAACTGGTAGGCGCTATCTGCATGATCGTACAATGCTCCGCTTGAACCTAATTCCAGTTCAATAAATATTGTTCCCGTTGCAACGCTTTTTGCAGACACCTGTATCAGGTACTCGCCGGGCTCTACACATGGATGATAGGTTGACGCAAAACGCTGTACCGGTGTTAATTTTAAACTTACATCTTTTTCTATGGGGAAACAATTGCCGGTTTTATATATGGTAAAGCCAACATCTCCAGCGGTGATGATAGCTCCTTCCTGTAAAAGAGAAACCCTTACCTGTCTTGATGTATTGAGTTTAAACCTGTACCATACCGATTTACGGTTTAACGTGCTGGAAATCATCAGGGGAATAAAATTTTCTCCGGGTTGTACAGTCGCATCGGTGATATCTGCTTTTGAAGAGTTAAATTTCCCTAACCCAAAGCCATTGTTACTGATGTTGATAAGGGAAGCATTTTGGCAATTATCATTATCAGGACCATCAGCGAAACATCTTGTATAGGAAAGCATACATAATATACTAAGTATCATAAAGCATTGCCTCGCCGTGCGTTTTGATACCAGTTTAAAATGATGCTTCATAAAATTTATTGTTGGATCAGGCATGCATGCGTGCTGTCTTTTGCGATTTTCGCCTGCATGTCAATGCTTCGAAAATTGTTCATCCCAAACAAATAAACACAACGGTCACCTTAAGCAATTAAGTTCTTTAAAGTAAGACGATCCGCTTCAGCATTCAAGAAGGTAACAGTAAAAACAGAAGACCTGGATTTATACGGAAAAATGAATTTTATACCACAGGTATATATGAGAATCTATTTATCTCCCGACTTAAAAATATTTATAAAATTTAGATAATCAAATGATATTTTAAAATATCATTTACATAAGTGATAAGGAGCTACCATTAGGAACGCATCAATCTATTTAGAATCAAAGGTGGGTGTCATACATATCACCGGAATTTCTACCTCCTATACAAGTTCCGTCAGGATAAATGGAATGAGGTGCCAGTCTTACTGAAAGTGTATCTCTAAAATACCTGTCTAGCTGGTATATATCTGCGCGTGCCGAATCAAATCGGCATTTTCGGAGATTCGTTAGATAAAATATCGTTTTTACCGCCTTAGCCAGCCACGGCTTGTTCGCAAAAGGCCAATACACTTTTGAGACGCAGTTACCGGATCAATAAAACCTATTTCGTTGTTTTACTGGTCCTGCAATCCTTGGATGGGCAATCTGTCAGTTCATCTTATTTTTATAGGGCAATGTTTTACGCAGAAATATTGTTGCACTGAACAATACCAAAAAGTTAAAATCGCCGTTGTTATCTTCTGTGACTGAACTGTTAAGACACCCGGATGATATTTTATACTAACGTTGTTATTTGTCCTACCAGGAATCGATACGAATATTTGGAAAACGCAGAAAAGGTTCGAAAAGGAGTTATTAAAATAAATACCGCCGGAACGTTATTCAAATATTTTGTTATCTGGCAGAGAATCGCCTTAACGTTTTTATGCTACGCTTAAGAATTTTCTAATCTGGTGTTAGTAGAAATTAGAATATTTTGTTTTTAACAGATACCAGCAGGATTTGCAAACTATGTTACGTAAGATACCTTCCCTATGAAAACTCATCACAACTTAAGATTAAAGTCTTTATTCCTTTTGACTTTTTTATTTATTGTATCTGGTTTAAGTGCCCAAAAAGACTTTAGTTATGTTCAGTTACGTCCAACTTCCTGTAAACCCGGAACTTTTGTGTTTACCGCTAATTCTTATGTAAGTACAAGTTTGGCCGCCAGTGGCTGTTTGGCGATGGTAGTAATCTGACCGTCTTTGGTACTGGTGATGCAACGCATACTTATTTACGTCCGGGCGACTATTTCGTAAAATTAATAAGTTTAAATTATGAAACAGGTAGATTTGATACTATAACAAAGGAGCTTAATTACGTATCAAACAACTATACATATGCTATTTTCAGCCGCAACTCTCAAATAAATAGTGATTCATGTAATCGGATAGACAGTGTAACTTTCCATAGTAACCCAATAGGTTCCGGCACTTTATCGCAACGCTGGGTATTCAGCAATGGTACAACTTCTACCCTGGCAGATCCCCCTTATGTATTGTTACCACAAGTTACTACTAATGTGCAATATATTATTTCTAACAATACCGGATGTTCTGATACTTCAAACAAAAGCTTCACTTCCTTCCCAGGAAGATCGATAAATCTGCTTCCGACAATAAGTAACAGCCACCTGGCTGCGAATTTTGAATGCACGGATTCATACGGATGGACAAATTACTATTATGATCCTGGCACACCTGATATAATCGTTGACGATACATTATTATTGTCTATAAAAAAGAATGGAAATGATATAGGACAGATCGGGAATGGTATTTTTTCGGTAGAAGCTGCTGCCACACAGAATGCGGGAAGCAATACAGGAATCCTTCTTACCAACCGGCTAATTACAAATCCATCCGGCTTTTGGGTAATGAATAGATACTGGAAAGTTGTTCCCACAACACAGCCAACTTCCCCTGTTTATGTTCGCTTTTATTTTAATACTCAGGATTTAAATGATGTTAATGGATCATTCCCGTCTCATAATCTTATTTATACCGATCTGCTGTTTTACAAATCAATAGGAGGAAATCCCGACCCTTCTACAAATCTTACGGGGGCGCAACGAATTA
Source organism: uncultured Flavihumibacter sp. (assembly GCA_964242315.1). Classification (GTDB taxonomy): domain Bacteria; phylum Bacteroidota; class Bacteroidia; order Chitinophagales; family Chitinophagaceae; genus JADCRZ01. Next base: position 15,477 of record CAXTDO010000005.1, on the reverse strand, counting down.
TCAGCATTGCTAATGGCTCAATTGCAGATACCACTCACTGGCTTTATGAAGACTTACAAAATAACAGACACGCAGCCGAATTTCAGGTGGCAAACTTTTCCGGAGGAGGAGGCGGAGCAACTGTAAACGGATATTTATTACCATTACAACTTACCTCCTTTAAAGCAAGTGAGCAACAACGAAAAGTAGCTGTAACATGGACCACATCAAAGGAGTCAAATATCGATGGGTATGAATTGTCAGTGAGTGCTGACGCACAAAACTACACGCTTCTTTTCCAAACCAATCCAAATCTTAATAATGATGAAAAAAACCATTATGCTTTTTCTTATAAAGAAAGCAATTTGGACAAAGCTTATTACAAGCTTCGTATTGTTGAAAAAAACGGTACCATAGTATCCAGTGCTGTTGCAATTATAGAGTTTGAGAAGAGCCAACAGAACTTTAGAATGTTTCCAAACCCGGCTTATAATTTTGTAACGATTGAAAACGTAACCAATGCAAATGTATCTTCCGTAGTAAGCATTTACAATAGTATCGGGATTAAGATATCGCAGCAAAAAATCACTGGCAGGCTTTCAAGGTTGGATATTTCTATGCTGCATTCAGGAAACTATAAATTAGCAATTAACAACAATAAAAAAATTGAGTATAAAAGTCTATCTATCTTGAAATAACATCACTAATAATTTCCTGCCTTAAGTAAGGTTACGAAAATTACATACGGCCTATTCAATAAAGTTTGCTTATTTAGTACCCTTGCTCTTATTCAATTCATCAAAGCCATACGTTGGCTAATATAAGATGAGTTCGGCAATTAACTTCCTCGTAAATATTGCTTTACAATAAAAATTCAGATTCATATCAGATTAATGTTATGTTAAGCGTGAAATTGCGCATTTGACAGGCTATCAGCAAGCACGTCATCGTATGCTTAAATTAACATCAGTGTCGTGTCACATGTAAAATGACATATAACCATGATCCGTTCAATCAGTTTTTTTAACCACAGAGGGCACAGAGAAAACCTCTGCGCCCTCTGCGTTTCCTCCTCTGTGGCCTCTGTGGTTAAAAAAAGCTTACAAAAGTAGCCACTACAATTCCATTACCTAAGTTCCTACTTAACTTAACACTAGCTTTGACCACAATTTATTAAAAGCTCCGAACTTATGAATCATATCGACAAGTCTTAGTTCAGTCAATATTGAAAGCGGATGTCATATGATTTAATTATATTTCTGATACGCTTAATTGCAAATCAATTTATATTAAATTTAATTAAAATGACGTCTTAATGAGATACTTAACGTTTGCTTTTATTATAACCTTACTATTTGTAGCCTCGCAGCTTAGGGCGCAAAACCTGAAAACTAATAAATCAAAAGATGCTGCATGGGATAACTTATCAGGAGGAAATGTGATTAAGACCAATTTAAATGCCGACGCATACCAATATCCTGTTATTGGAAATCATGGTCTCGTACTGTTGGCTGACCCATATGGTTTCACTCAAAACAGTCCGACCCACGCGGCTTACAGTCCGGACATTTATTATTCGGGTTGGTGGAAGAGCAACCGTTATGAACGCGCCAATCCATTTACCATTAAAGGGGGTTATGATGTATCCGGAGCGCTTACTCCAGGAGCTATCAATTCTGTTAATCAAACGCTTGACGTCACCAAAGGCGATTTAACCACTAAACTCAGACTGACTGTAAACAAGTTACCGGTTCATTCAATCCGCACACAGTTTGTTACCGAAGACGGAGTGCTTGTAATAAAACTGGAAGATGATGTAGCCGGTACATTTCAGTTTCAAATAGCTCCCCGGTTGGGTTACATCCTGAAACATACTGCCGTGTCAAAAGGAATTACGGCTTCAACAGCAGCATTGGGACAGGGTTATGGTGCAGTTTTATCTGTGCTTGGGAGCGGGCGCAATGTTGTCACCGACACCATAAAAGGCATTGTATCCGTGGAGGTATCGCCTGGTCAACCGGCTTACTTCTACATCGCCGCAGGAAGCGAAATTATCGACGGGGTTGATTATTTAAGCAACACATTTAGAAAGACTTCCCTCGCTTCGGGCAACGGGTACAACAAGTTGAAAAAGGCCAGCGAGTCATCGTATCGCACATTCTGGGCACGATCTTCAGTAACAGTTCCTGATGATGATATGATGCGTAAGTATATATTGTCACAATACATCTTAAAGGCACTTCAGGATAACAACCCATTGCCAGACGGTTGTTTTGGTCCGAGGAAAGAAGGGTACGACGGATGTATAGCTACGGAATGTGACCTGATGTTTTGTTGGAACGCAATGTTAACCGCCAATCACGCGAATATTTCAAGAGTTTTACCTGACTGGTATGAAAAAACCATTGATAACGCCAAAGCCCTGGCAAAGACTTTCTATCCAAAAACAAATGGCGTTAAGTGGGCATGGTTATCCGGATATGATGGAACTGAAACCAAAAATTTTAACGGCAAAAAGGAAGACCGGATGGCATATATCAGTGCGTTTGCTGCTCATATTTCTCTGTTACAGGCAGAGTATACCCGCGATGCCAACCGGCTGGCCAGGGCAAAATACATACTGGAACATGCCGTTCAATACCAGCTTGATGCCTGTGTGAAAGAGAATGATCTATGGGTAAATAATGGCCTCAGCCAGGGACAGCCAAAGCAATTAAGAGGAGAGATAACAGAACAATCCTCACTATTATGGAGTTTAAAAAAGGCAACGGAATTAAAGGTGGGTCCCTCTTCATGGGCCGATGAAGCAAAGAAAATTTTTATCCCTATGAGATACGACTCAGTTCAGGGGAAAAATATTTTGACACGATACATTGAACATACGCCTTCCCTGGGAAGCCTGCCCGATGGTTTTTTCCTGTATTTGTACGGCCTACCCTGGGTTACATTATTTCTTCGGGCATTTGATATACATGACCCTCTGGTTCAACCCACTTATCAGGCTTATATCGGCGATAAAAATTTAACCTATACTTTCAGCAAGGGTATCGCCGCGGCCAATGTATCCATGATGGGCTATGGGCAGGAAGCGCTTTCTATGCTGAAGGCAATGCCTTTACACAACGACTTATATTATTCAGAGTATGAAGATCTGCCTAAAACAACCATAGAGGTAGGAGCTCATGGCTCGCTCATGTTGGGAATTCAGCATATGTTGTTCGATGGTCAATCTGAAATCATAAAAATATTCCCTGCATTACCTAAAGAATGGGAAGATAGCGATGCCGGCGTTGGCTTTAGTAACTTATTGGCAAATGGAGGAATAGAGGTATCCGGCACGTACTCCAACAACACGGTTAAGGTAACGCTGAACAACACCGGCGATGAAAATATAGTCCGTACTTTACTGGTCAGGATTCCATCTACGTTTACCAAAGTTTCTGAAAAAAGCGGTGCTACAATCGAGGGCGTTGTTGACGATCGTTTTGCGAAAATGACGATACGTATCTCAAGCCATTCAGTTAAAACCTACACCATAACAGGAACACACGGTAATGCCTGGTATACTGTAGACGATTCAGTTGCTCAATTCTCACAAGGATGGAAGAGTGTGAGTAATGCAAAATTTTATGATTCATCAGCTCGCTATAGTAACATCGGCGGTTCATCCTGTGAATATAAATTCAGTGGCACTGCAGTGAGGGTTTTAGGCCAACTGGGTCCGGATCGTGGATACGCCAAAGTAACGATCGACGGCGTTAATCATGGGTGCTACAACCTGTATGCATCTTACTCACAGCCGCAAAAAGTATTATTTGAAAAGTATAACCTGACTAACGGTAAACATTCCATAAAATGGGAAGTTACCGGAAAGAAGATTCAGGTAAGTAAAGAAGCGTTTGTAGACATTGACAAAATGGAGGTGCTGCATTCCCGGAGTAAAGACAGCGAATAGTCCCTTATAAAATTTAAAGTAATCCGTCAAATCTAATAAAATGAAAAGAAAGAAGCTTATCATATTGGGATGTTTATTGATCTTTTATGGATCTGTAAAAGCTCAGGTTCAGGTAAGAGAATTACGGGTAGAGTTTTTAAAAAATCCTTTAGGAATAGATGTAAAAGCACCTCAGTTAAGCTGGCAGCTCAAAAGTAATGAAAGAAACATTTTACAGGTTGCCTATGAAATACGAATGAGTAAAGAGGTGCCGGCACTTTCCCAAAACAGGAAGCTTGTTTGGCAAACAGGCAAGGTAATTTCAAACGAATCTTTACACGTTGCATATACAGGAGAGCTTTTGCAGTCGGGACAAAAATACTATTGGCAGGTACGTGTGTGGGATAACAAAGGAAAGGTATCCACATGGAGCGATGTGGCATTTTGGCAAATGGGCCTACTTGCTCCCGAAGATTGGAAAGGAAAGTGGATCGGTCTCGACGTGCGCTACACAGAGCCCGGCGATGACCACCGAAAGTTGCCTGCACGCATGGCACGCCGCGAGTTTGAGATTACCAAACCGGTTGCTGATGCCACCTTATTTCTTTCCGGTCTCGGTTTCTCAGAGTTCTATGTCAACGGTAGCAAGGTTGATAACAGAATCATGGATCCAACCCATTCAAACTACAGGAAAAGAGTCATGTACGTAGTGTTCGATGTGACAAAATTTTTAAAGTCAGGAAAGAATGCATTGGGTGTAATACTGGGTAATGGAAGATTTTTCGCCCCCCGCATTCGGATACCGGTTGAAACGCCCAACTTTGGATTCCCTACAATGTTGATGCAAATGCAGGTACGATATGCCGATGGAACTTCAGCGGTCGTAACAAGTGATGATCAGTGGAAGATTACCGATCGGGGCGCTATC
>CAXTDO010000005.1:0-10626 GCA_964242315.1 uncultured Flavihumibacter sp. | reverse complement strand
TCCGTTCCAGTAGCGAGTTTGACGGGGAGGAGTATGATGCCAACATGGAGCAGGAGGAATGGAATCAGGTAGGATTTGATGACACTAAATGGCAATCGGCACAGATAGGTCCGGCTCCGGGGGGCAAGCTCATCGCGCAAAGGCAGGAACCGATGAGGGTAATTGAAAAATTAAAACCTGTCTCCATACGCAATTCCAATTCCGGTGGCTATGTGGTTGATTTTGGCCAGAATCTTTACGGAATGTGCCGGATAAAAGTCAAAGGGCCTAAGGGAACAAAAGTTGTTGTGCGCTCCGCCTTCGACATTGACGCTACAGGCAATATAAACATGGCTCCCAATCGCAGCGCTTTGTCTACCGACATCTATACACTTAAAGGACGGGGTGTAGAGGTATGGTCACCCAGGTTCAGAGGGCAGGGTCTGAGGTATGCGGAAATTACAGGATGGCCCGGAACGCTGAAAAAAGAGGATGTAGAATTTCTGGTGGTCCACTCCGACCTTCAAAAGGTTGGAAACTTTTCCTGCTCGAATGACCTGGTGAACAAGATATACGCCAATACGCTTCGAAGCGTGCGTATGCAGGAGCGTGGAGTGCCAATGGATCCTGACAGGGATGAGCGCCAGGCATGGCTAAGTGTTTCCGAAAAAACTTCTGAGACGGAAGGTTACATGTACAATGTGTCTGCATTCTACAATAATTTTCTGGACGAGACACGAAGCAGCCAACGGGATGATGGACTTTTGTCGGAGGCAGGTTCTCTTTGGAGCTGGAATACCAAAGACCCCTGTTGGCCGGCAGTGATTACAACAACTCCCTGGTCATGCTATTATATGTATGGAGATAAACGGGTACTTTCTGAAAACTATCCGACAATGAAACGTTGGATTCATTATCTCGAAAAAAATATTGACTCCGACTTCGTATACCGTAAGGGAACCTATTCCGACTGGGTAGACGCATACAGCATGGATAAAAAAACTTCCGATAATGGTGGAACTTCTAAGGAACTGCTATCCACAGCATACATGTATTATAATTTAAAAACGGTAGAAAAAACTGCCGGCTTTCTTGGCAAATTTGATGACGCCACTTATTTCGCAGAAGCGGCAAAAAAAGTGGAAGAGGCTTTCCTCAAAACATTCTTTGACTCAAGCAGGCACACCTATTTAAGTGAAACCCAAACCTCTTATGTGCTTCCCCTGGCGTTTGGCTTGGTGCCGCCAAAACATTATCAATCCATAGCAGACAACCTGGTAAACGATATTGTTGTAAAGCACGAGGGGCATCTCAGTGTTGGGTGTCCCGGACTTAAATGGCTGATGCAAATGCTTACTTCTATCGGACATACAGATGTGGCCTATACCATTCTCACGCAGACTACCCGCCCAAGTTGGGGTTACATGGTGAGTAAGGGCGGAACTTCAATTTGGGAACGCTGGGATCGCGATACGCGTGATCCGGGCATGAACGGACAAAGCCAGACTATTCTTGCAGGTTATCTTGGTGCATGGATGTACCAAACCCTGGGCGGTATCGCTTATGACACCACACAGCCCGGATTTAAAAATATCATCATGCACCCGGAACCTGTTGGTGATCTTAAATGGGTAAATGCTTCTTTCGAATCGCTTTACGGTTTGATAACAAGTAACTGGAAATACGAAAAAGAATTGTTTAAGTGGAATATAACAGTACCACCAAATGCCACAGCTACGGTGTACATTCCCACATATGACATTGCTTCAGTAAAGGAGGGAAGTCGTACAATTAATAATATTCCCAGTGTGAAATATGTTGGTTCAGTAAAAGGCGCAGCCGTTTATGAAATCGGCTCAGGATCTTATGAGTTTACATCTTCATTCAGGTTAACGCCATGATCGAGATTTGGTGTAGCAAAATGATGCAGGAATAATTGATTACAGTAGTGTCTGTAATCGTAACTTGACGCATTATCTGTCCGCCTTTCGACCAGTTTTTCAACGACGGAGGTCCATGGAGGAGCCTTCTCCATGGACCTCCGTGGTACCTCGGCTCTTCCTCCGTGGTTAAAAACAAACACTCACAAGTTTAAGTACTATCTTTTATGCTACCTCAATTATATTTGCTGTTTCGTGTTGCTCAATCTTACTTATATCAATTATGCATGAACAATTACCCTTTCTGCTGGCGCTTATAGCGGCCATTGTGCTTATAGAAATGATGGCAACCAAGCTGCGGATCGCTTACCCCGTGCTACTGGTGGTAGCCGGGTTACTCATTAGTTTTATACCCGGTTTGCCTAAAGTACAGGTAGATCCGGATATGATATTTTTTATTTTTTTGCCGCCACTCCTATTTGAAGCAGCCTGGAGCATTTCATTTAAAGAAATGAAAAAATGGTGGCGCATTATAGGCAGCTTTGCTTTCCTGGTGGTGTTTTTTTCAGCATTGGCGGTGGCCGTGTTAACCAACTTTTTTATTCCGGGCTTTACGCTTGCATTAGGTTTTTTGCTGGGTGGTATCGTATCTCCGCCGGATGCAGTTAGTACGGGGGCCATCATGAAATTTGTAAAGATTTCCAAAACCACCTCTGCTATTTTGGAAGGAGAAAGTCTGCTTAATGATGCATCATCACTCATTATTTTCAGGTTTGCACTGGTAGCCGTGGGCACAGGCCAGTTTATTTTTCAGGAGGCATTGATGAGTTTTTCCTGGTTGGTAATTGGGGGCATTAGCATTGGGCTGGTCTTTGGATGGCTATTCATGCAGGCACATAAGCGATTGCCTACCGATGCTTCTTCTGACATTGCATTTACTTTGATTGAACCTTATTTTCTTTACTGGATTGCCGAACAATTGAATAGTTCAGGCGTGTTAGCTGTAGTATCGGGAGGCTTGTTTTTAGCAAACAGGCGATTGGTATTTTTATCCAGTGCCAGTCGCATCAGTGGGTCTAATTTTTGGGAGGCCTTTATCTTTATTCTTAATGGAATTGTATTTATGCTTATCGGCCTGGAATTGCCCGAAGTAGTGGCAGGGCTTCATGCAGATGGCATACCACTGGGCAGAGCCATTAACTACGGTATCCTGGTAACCGCCATTTTGATAGTGGCAAGAATTATCAGCTCTTATGCTGCACTTTTAGCAACGATCATCTTCAGACCCAGCGTGCTTCCCAGCAGACAAAACCCGCGCAGGATGTGGCTATTACCACTTTTATTAGGCTGGACTGGAATGCGTGGTGTTGTATCACTGGCTGCCGCTTTAGCTATTCCAATAACGCTGCATAATGGTGGACCATTTCCTTATAGAAACCTGATTCTCTTTATTACATTCTTGGTGATCCTGCTTACATTGTTGATCCAGGGGCTTACGTTGCCGTATTTTATTAAGCGGTCTAAACTCTTTGATAGTTTCGATGAACTACCTGAAGAAGAAACAAAATTGAAAATGAAAAATGAGCTGGCTGTTTATACGGTCAAACTATTAAAAGAAAAACAGCAAAAAGGTTTGCTTGAAGATGCTCATTTACTACGTATGATTGGCCAGTGGGAGAACAAAATCAACCATCCGGAAAATCTCAAAATGACCGCAGCAGCAAAACAGAATTATCTTGAAGTGCTGGAAGACCAGCGACAATTTTTAGCGGGGCTGAACAAAGATCCTAAATTGGATGAGAACATTATTCGCCTGCAAATTTATCAGATTGACCTGGAAGAAGAGCGAATTAAATTGCTTTGATGGCTCTTGACAACATTCTGAAGAATTGAAACATTGAATGGTAAAAATAAATTTTAATGCTATTAAGGTTTTCACATAATACAGTGTGTGATACCAAAACCTACATTGAACGGGAGAACTTCTATTATACATCATCTACACATTGCATTTCCGGGGTATTTAAGCACTGATGAAATCAGTGACAAGCTGCGCTTTTTTACAAAAATAAGAGTATCAATAACTACACGACTTGCTTATCAACAAAATATGTATTTTGATTTCGCCTTTTAATTTAAATAGTTCTATCTCCGCTACTCCATTATTAGGTTAAACTACAAACAAGTTAGGTTTAATTAGAGCTATTTGAGTTAATTGTCATTCTCAGATATTGGCAATCACATGGGAGTGATTGTAGCGGAGTTTTGAAAAGTTCTAATGGCATTTACTTTTAGCTTAATCTGACATGTGCTAACACTATTCAAAAACCTTTCTAAGTGGTTGTATTAAACGAACCCAACAATTTAAAAAATGGAATAATAACATCCTGTTTCTCAACAATAATTTTTTAGGTACATTCGGGTTGTAGTTCTAATACTACCGTTAGCAGCAACCCTTCAGGACAGATCCTCAATTAAAATTACTAGACCCTAAAATGTAAGATTATTAATGACGACAACAGAATTAATAACAGCAATTGGTCTAGTAGGCTTTGGTGGATTGTTAAAGAGCGGCTTTGATTTTTTAATTGCATCACGAAAAGCAAAATTAGATTCAAAACATACCTTAAAAGAGATTCGGTACAAAGCGATAATTCTTTTCTGCTTCGCGCTAGTTTACTATGACAAAGAAAAAACTACACTTGTAATAAATCGGCCAGACATTACTTCAATTGAATCACTACGAAATGAAATCCATGTGGAATTTATAAATATGGCATTATATGGCTCTGACCAAGTAATACTGAAAATGAAAGAATTTATCATAAATCAAAATAATCAGACACTAAATAACGTCGCAATTGCGATGAGAAAAGACCTATACGGCATAAGCACAAACTTAAAAGCTGACAATTTCAATATCAACTTTTAATAAAATATAACACTTCAAACTGTTTGTCAGTTTTCATCGCCGAGCCTTTTAAAGAAACTCACTAGAGTAGACAATTAGACACTTTTTATCCTGGGTGGTCGCTAACATCGCATTAACGCTAGTAGGCCAGGACGTTAAACAATAAGCTATGATCTGTCAGCAGTGGTCGGGCAGGACAATAATGCCAGGCATAAATAAGAACAATGAGCAATTAGTCATAAATTCAGCAGCAGTATAGGCAGACGTAACACAGAACCCCCAACTGCTTAAATGCTTCAACGTTTGCGATCATACTAATAGCGACAACTCAATGTGTCTAAGTAAATATGACTTCAATACTTGTCGCATTTAGCTCCTGTTATTGTCGCAATCACCCAGCAAGCAGCATGGTACAGTTGCCGACATTTGTATCGTAACTAAACCAAATTTAAAGAATAGATTACGAGAAAAATAATAGTCATATCAATGACCCACTTTATAAAATAAAAACATTCAAAATGCGAAAGCTAACATTACAAATGCACCTGTCATTGGACAATTATGTCAACATGGAAGAAGGTGGAGAAAATTTCAAGTGGGACCGTGAAGTGATAGAATTCTGCGTTGACAATCTTGAAGATGTAGACACCATTTTACTTGGACGAAAAACCGCAGAAGAACTTATACCGTTCTGGGATGAAGTAGCCACAAATCCAGGTCATAAGGACTTTGCCCTTGGAAAACGAATTTCCGAAATTAAAAAAATTGTTTTTTCAAATTCTGTAACTCATAATCAGTGGAAAAATACCGATATACTTAAGGGCAACATCAACGATGAAATACCAAAACTCAAAAAATCAAAGGGCAAGAATATTTTAGTTTATGGTGGTGCCTCTATTGCTTCCTCCTTAGTTCAAAACAATTTGGTTGACGAATTTTGTTTCCTGCTTAACCCATTTTCCTTGGGTAAAGGAGCGACAATATTTAAAAAAGATGAAGGAGTTCAAACCTTTACACTTTTAAAGTCTAAGCCTTTTCCTTGCGGAACAATATTGTTGAGCTACAAACCCCATTACTAATGCCGTTGTTGAAGAGGCATTTCTCAAAGACTGCTTACTGCAACCGCGGATTGAAGCAATATATACGAAATTGTGGCGATGTATGTGCAACAACTGGATCGGTTACGATAATAGAGTTGTTAACTATCCAAAAATCCATAAAGCATTTACTCAAATTCCTTTAAACGAAGGACCATTCGGACAAGTATAAAAGTTAACTACGGTTGAAAACATAAAAGAAGCAAACACAAAAGAATTAGTTGAAGAAGCATCCAGAATAAGATTGGAAATAAAAGGCTTTCATCCTTTTATACTGCTAATTACTGATTCTTTACTTTATAATGATTACTGAACATCTTTGGAAGTGGATTTCCTGAGAAAGGAATTGGAGTTTTTACAAGCAAAAATGTGGCTGACATAATTATACCGGAAGGAAAAATGGAAAGCTATTTTATATATTATTTTGCAAAGTATGCATTAGACTTTTTGAACCCTTTACATAAAAATCATGACGACACACGAAGTTGTATTTACGATAGAAAATTAATGAAGACAGATATATTGAAAAGTATGAAGTACAAAGCATTCTGTGATGAGTGTCGTTGGTATATCCTAAAGTCAAAAGAAAACACTTTAAGCAGTCGTCAGATTAATGCTCCAGATAAAATATTTGGAAAATGCGTAGAAATTTTTAATTCATCTTTTTTGGAAGTTTCATCAAAAAGGAAGAAAGTCTTTATCAGCTATTGTCACAATGACAAAGAATGGTTAGAGAGAATTAAAATCCACTTAACACCAATCGAAAGACAAGGTTTAACTGAAATATGGTCAGACACTAAGATTTTAGGTGGTAAAGAATGGAAAAAAAAGATTGAAAGAGGCTTAGATGAGGCAAAAATTGCTATTTTATTAATTTCTGCCGATTTTTCGGCATCCAATTTCATTTATCAAGTAGAACTTCCAAGTTTATTAGGAGCCGCAGAAAATAACGGAGCAGTAATACTGCCATTAATCCTTCATTCCTCACTTTTTACATACAATGAAAGTTTGTCCAAATTTCAAGCAATAAATCCACCAAGCAAACCGCTTTCAAGCTTAGACAAAAGTGAACAAGAAAAAACACTTGTAAACTTAGCTGAGACGGTTTTAGAATACCTCAAGGAATAGAATGCTGCTAGCAATTTCAATAGCATGGCTGAGGGAATAAACTTCGACCACAAATTCATTTATCAGCGTTTGTCCCGGCATACATTACGCTACCGGGTATTTGTTTGTTATCTTTACTTGAGTTTTTAAATTAAGCCTTTGTACCATGCTGACGGTTCGCTATTGCCATGCCATCGCAAATGCGATTCCGTTAAGCGTCACTTTATTTCAACACCATGAGTGTTTTCCTTATCCTGACATGCATTCTAATACAGAGTGGTAATTTCACTTCTGTCAACACATTTTACGGCGACGAACCGAAAGCGAAGGTGATATTGCATTCTCTCAACTGTAATTATCAATATTCAACTAACGTTAGCAACATTGAAGTATTCAAAGAGGGAAAATTTTTATATGCGGTTGAGCCATATGTAACAAAAGATTATAAAGTAGTTTTAGATAATCTTGAAAAAGGAACATACAAGTTCAGATACTCTAATATTTTTTATCAAAAACTTGAAGAGACGTTGGAAATAAAAGAGGACAAAACTTATTCACTCAACCTTTGCGTTGAAAGGTTTGGTGAAAGAAACAAAGCTTTCAGGGGTTTAATTGATAGCCTCACCCTTAAAACTCCCTTAATCATTGAAGACCAATTTTACGGATGTTTTAGAAACCAGGATAGTAGGCTTACTATCTATTTAAAGAACAAAAAGTACTACGCAATGTTAGTAAGATATCAGGACAAATATGAGAAAAGCAGAGGCTTTAGAAAATGTACAATTTTGTTAACTACTGATAAAATAAGAAGGTTTAGAGAATTCGAAGAAGAACTTCCTTACGCAACTCAACATGCACAGGAGTATATGATGTTTCCTCACGAAGGGGACAATCTTGCATTTAGGTTGGGAGAGCTACAACGGAAACTAACGTGGAGCAAAGATGGTTGGGTAGGATACTATAAATTGGTTGAATTTCTTTTTGACAATAAGAAAATTTGGGATTAGTAACCAAAACGTAGGATGAAATGTGAACGCACAACAGTGGGCTTTGAACAAGTGGGACTAAAGCCCTTGACCGTTACGCGCAAATATATTGAGAAATCATATAAATATATATCATCAGTAGACTACATTAACAATCTGAAATTTGATTACATTGAGACATATTCATTTCAACGCGGTATTGAGTATAAAGAAAATTTAAAAGCAATAAGACCTGAATATGATGAATTAAAAGAATGAACAACAACCAACTTGGGACGAAGCCGCATTATCAAATTTTAGATGGACTTCGGGGTGTAGCAGCTATTATGGTGGTATTCTTTCACCTGGCCGAACCGCTTTACGACAGCCGCCTTAACAATGTTGTAAATCACGGTTATCTGGCAGTTGATTTTTTCTTTCTCCTATCCGGCTTTCTAATTGGTTATGCGTACGACGACAGATGGGACAAACTAACCATCGGCGGCTTTCTTCGTCGCCGGTTCGAGCGGCTGCAACCACTCGTTGTATTGGGCATGACGCTCGGCGCCCTTGGCTTTTACTTTACCAACTCAACTATATGGCCGCTCATTCATACAGTTGCTGTATGGAAGCTGATCGTTGTTATGCTGATAGGATATACGCTTATACCCATCCCACTTTCTATGGATATACGTGGCTGGGAAGAAATGCATCCTCTCAATAGTGTTGGCTGGTCATTATTTTTCGAGTATATAGCCAATATTCTCTACGCGCTGGGACTAAAGAAATTATCTACTAAAGCATTGGCTTGTCTTGTAGTATTGGCAGGTGCAGTGCTTTTGCATTTTGCTGTTACTAACCGTAACGGAGACGTTACCGGTGGCTGGACACTTAATGCCGAACATATGCGTGTTGGGATAACGCGTACGATATTTCCATTTTTTGCCGGTCTGCTTTTATCGCGGGTAGCACGGCCGGTCTATATCAAAAACGCTTTCTTATGGTGCAGCTTGCTGGTTGCAACTGTTTTGCTTATGCCAAGAATAGGCGGTGCAGAACATCTCTGGATGAATGGTTTGTTCGAAGCTTTTTGCATCATCATTGTCTTTCCACTAATTGTATATATCGGTGCCAGTGGTGTAGTGCGTAATCAAACGGAAGATAAAATTTGTAAGTTCCTCGGCAATCTTTCTTATCCCTTATATATGACGCATTATGTGCTTGTGTATTTTTACGTGGCATGGGTAAGCAATCACAGCGGCATTACATTATCGCAGGCTTGGCCATATGCCCTGCTTACATTTTCAGGAGCTATAGTGTTGGCTTATGCAAGTTTGAAGTTGTACGATGAACCGGTAAGAGCCTGGCTACGGAAAAAGCTGAAGTAGCAAAAAGGAAAGTACATTATTTACTTTTTCCTCAAGATTTTCTTGTGGTTTTCCCCCTTTATTCTTCGAGGCGTTGGCGGCAATTCCGGATACTCTGAAACAGGATTATATTCTTTGGCTAACAAAAGCAAAGATCTTAAATTTAACAAGATGCTCTTTGCAAGACCGTTGTAAAATTGGTGGTTTGAATTCGAGCGCAATTCCGGTGGAAATATTATCTTCTTTTAACAGAAGAATTGATAAATTCAATGATAGCAATTATAGTGACCTCATTTCAAATAATTTTTAAACATATTCAACATTTCCTTAGAGCACGTTTATTTACTTATTTCAATTAATGACTTTTATTTTTACAAGATCTGGCGAAGCTTTCTAACCAAAGAAAGAATCAGATATATGTAGGCCTTAAAAAACAAAAACGTCAGTCAGAATTAAATTTCCAACAAATTGATTTTGCTATGCGATATGAATAGTTGTAATTTTTATCAAATTTTTATAATGACCTTACGCCATAAACATATAACGCTTCTATTTATCACATTTTTACTTACAATAAGCTTATACGGTCAAAATAATGTCAATCGTCTTCAATTTAAGGACCCGTCAACTGCTGGTTTTACATCTTCTTTCTTTAATGCACTAACTGAACAACTCAATTGACAATCCTTTTGGCATTATACAAATCTTACTCAGCGACATCAAATAATCATTTGGTGAATAACAGCAAGATTTGGGCGCTTCCGATTTCGTCGACTTTTACTTATCTTATCTTGTCATTTTTATAAGGAACCCGCAGTTTTTAGTAAAGAAAAGCTTAGTCGAAACGCTGACGACTTTTATCATCTAAGCACAGGAACTTATAATGAAGATGGCTTAGATTTATTATATTAAACAGATAGTATTAAATCAGCACCATTTGTGGCGTACAGATATGAATTCGCTGCAATTCTTTGGCGACCGTGCTAATTTGAAACAAACAAACTAAAAAAAACACGATGAGAAAAGTAAAATTGCAAATGCAAATGACCATCAACGGATATGTTGGCGGACTAAATGGAGAAAATGACTGGATGACATGGAATCCTGACGATGAATTAATAGAGTTTTTCAATTCTTTGCTTGACACCTCAGACACCCTTTTAGTTGGCAGAAAACTGGCAGACGGCTTTATAAATTATTGGGGAAATGCAGCAGACAAAAACCCTGCTCCTCCGTTTGCAAAAAAAATAACTGCTCTTCCCAAAGTTGTTTTCACCAAAACACTCGGCAAATCAACGTGGAACAACACCATTCTGGCAA
>CAXTDO010000004.1:0-31571 GCA_964242315.1 uncultured Flavihumibacter sp. | reverse complement strand
AAAGGCCTGAAAGGCCGGCATATCCCAGCGATGGGCAACGCCCATCGATTACAGGAACGGACATCAAAGCCCTGCTAGGGCGGCATACTAACGAGTGATGATTATTAACGGTGAGTATGCCAGCCTTTCAGGCCTTTGTTGCAACGAATTATTATCGATGGGCGTTGCCCATCGCTGGGATATGCCGGCCTTTCAGGCCTTTTCGGTCACCCTCATCAAAACAAATTTCCGGCAAGCCCGCCGCGTTAGCGGCCTGATATCGGTAAAAAAAATATAGGAAGTTGATGTGTGCCGTAGGTACACAATATGCACTGAAACAGATACATAATTTGATTAACTACTGCCATTACTCAAGCTAGAACAGTGGCTACCACCCCAAGCTTGCACTCAGTTTTTTCAATTGCAGCTTAACTAAATGTCACTTTAAAAAATTAAAAATGAAAAAGATTATAGTGTTTGCAGTAATGCTCGTTTTGAGCCAACTGCTTTTTTCTCAAAGCATTGATTCTACAAAGAAGACTTCTCTTCCGGTTGTTATATCCGGTTCGGTAGATGCCTATTACAGGTATAATTTTAACAACCCGAAAACCGCGCCTTACAATAGCCTTACAAGTTTTACACGATCCAGCAATTCCTTCGAATTGGGTATGGCTTCGTTAAGGGCCGATCATAGTTTTGGAAAAGTAAGTGCAACAATTGATCTGGGTTTCGGTACCAGGGCAGAAGAATTTGCTTACAACGATGCCAATACAAGGCTTGCCATTAAGCAACTGTACGTTGTATATGCGCCTTCAAAAACTATTAAACTTACGCTGGGAACCTGGGCCACTCATATTGGCTATGAACTGGTTGACCCTTACCTTAACAGGAACTATAGCATGAGCTATATGTTTACCAACGGACCTTTCACGCATACCGGACTTAAAGCAGAGATAAGCCTGGGAGGCAAGAGTGCTTTTATGGTAGGAGTGTCTAATCCTATTGATTTCAGAACCGGGCCGGCCATGCCAAAATCGATCATTGCGCAATTTTCCACTGCCTCAAAAGACGACAAGCTGAAAGCCTATTTTAATTTTGCAGGAGGAAAACAAAATAAATATAAAAAACTGGTGCAGGGCGACATTGTAATTAATTATGCGGTATCTGCAAAATTCAGCCTTGGTGTAAACGGCACCTTACAGTCTTTAAAATTGGATTCAGACAGTAGCGGGAAATTTAAATCTGCTTCATGGGGCGGAGCTGCTTTATACCTGAACTTTGATCCGATTACCTGGTTTGGTCTTACCCTCAGAGGCGAATATGTCAACGACAAAGACCAGTATCTTGGTTTGAAAAGTGTTTTTGCGCCAACACTGTCTGCAAATTTCAAGGTTGATAACCTTACTATCATTCCGGAATTCAGATTCGATAATGCTGGTAATGCCGTTTTTTACAAAAATTCCACTTCAACAACAAAATCAACAGGCAGTTTTATATTGGCTGCAGCCTACCATTTTTAGCAGTACTTACCCGCGGCTGCCATAAATAAGTGCAGTAGCATTAAAGCGCTCCATTTTGAAACGCTATTACCGTTTTGATAGCCTTCGTAATCATACAATTATGCTAAAAATCAGGGGCGCCAAACTAAACGATTGATATGTATATACTTACAACGAACGAGTATAGCAGCAGAAAATGGGAATAGTATTGGAATATAAATATCATTAAGCATCATCAGCTTAATATTCAAAAAGTATGATTACACATTATGAAGTTCATTCTTTACTTCAGGAGGAAATACCCCAACTGGTTTCAAAGGATTATCCTTTAGATGTATCGATGGAAATATATGCTTCCATTAATCGATTTGCCGAGTATACCAGCAATGCATTGTCAAAGCACGAATATATGAAAGCAAAAAAGTGTTTTGCCATTGCCGAAAAGTTGTATAATAACGGAGATGTAATCGTGCGTTTCTTAATAGAGAATAGTTTTGTTTACCACTTTTCTTCTCATAAACCAGAGAACCGTTCAGACAATGTTATTTTGAAGTCAGTAGTTCCAAAAACACTTTACTCAATTTACGTTAAGCAACTGACAGAAAATCATAACTAAAAATTTAAAACTTGTAAACGGATCATAAATAATCACAATTAAATAAAATGAAAGATATAATAGTTCGGGAGGCTTCAGAAGAAGACGGGCGATTCGCAAAAGTAATAACGGATGAAATGATGGCTTCTGCAATCGTTCGCGGTTCAGGAATTTCTAAACGTTCACCTGCTTCTATCATAAAAAAGATTAGGGAAGGCAAGGCGGTCATAGCAGTTACAAGCGACAATGACTGGGTAGGCTTTTCTTATATTGAAGTTTGGGCAAACGGAGCATTCGTATCTAATTCCGGCCTGATTGTATCGCCGGAGTATCGTGGCAGAGGCGTTGCAAAACTTATTAAAAATAAAATATTTGAATTGTCAAAGTCGCTTTATCCAAACTCGGGCATATTTAGTATTACTACCGGTTTGGCCATTATGAAAATGAATGCCAGCCTGGGTTTTGAAACCGTAACATTTAACGAGATAACCCATGAGAAAGAATTTTGGAATGGTTGCAAAAGCTGTGTAAATTATAATATTTTAACACACAAACATTATAAGAATTGCTTGTGCACAGCAATGTTATACACGCCCAAGGCTATAAAAACAAGCAACAGGGACGTAGTTAAGTAAAGTACGATATTACAAAGTCTGAACTGTGATTTATCTGATTTAATGATGGACTATGATTTACCGAAAGTCATAGTCCTCATTAAATCAGATAAATCACAGTTCAGACTTTGGTTAAAAAAATTCTTACGGGTTGGCATCAGGCGTTAGTTCCTATTTAAATAACCTTAATACCATAAAATGCCCCAACATCTGGATATAAAAAAATTTACCTGGGCGGGATTTCTAATCTCCGTAGGTATCGTTTATGGCGATATAGGCACTTCTCCCCTGTATACTTTTAAAGCAATTATTAAGCAAACACCAATCAACAGCAATCTGGTGCTCGGCAGTGCAAGCGCTATTTTCTGGACATTATTTTTTCAGACTACATTTAAGTATGTATTTATTACGCTCAAAGCTGATAACCATGGCGAGGGCGGTATCTTTTCATTATATACGCTCATACGCAAGTACGGAAGATGGCTGCTGATCCCGGCACTGATAGGAGGCAGTTTTTTAATTGCTGACAGCATTATTACACCCCCTATTTCTGTTGCATCAGCTATAGAAGGATTGAGAATGCAATACCCCGGTATCCCTGTGATACCTATTGTGTTAACGATTTTGTGTATTTTATTTTTGATCCAGCAGCTAGGTACTGCAAAGATAGGAAAGGTGTTTGGGCCGGCTATGATGGTGTGGTTCTCAATGATCGGAATCATGGGTTTATATTCTTTATTGCACATGCCATCTGTGTTGAAAGCGCTCAACCCGGTTTATGCCTGGAGGCTGATTACCCAGTACCCCGGCGGCTTCTGGCTCCTTGGTGCGGTATTTCTTTGTACTACCGGTGCAGAAGCGCTTTACAGCGATCTCGGGCATTGCGGCAGGAAAAATATCGAGATCAGTTGGATATTTATAAAGATATGCCTGGTGCTTTGTTATTTTGGTCAGGCTGCCTGGTTGGTTGAACATACGGGTATGGTACTGGGCGATAGCAATTCCTTCTTTGCCATGATGCCTCTATGGATGTACTGGCCTGCCATCGTTATTGCAACCATAGCGGCAATCATCGCTTCACAGGCACTCATTAGCGGCACCTTTACTTTATTTAACGAGGCGATCCGCTTAAACTTTTTCCCGAAACTTACCGTGTATTATCCTTCTGAAACCAGAGGTCAGTTATATGTACCGGCAGTTAACTGGGCGTTGCTTGCAGCCTGCTGCGGAGTAGTGTTATTTTTCAGGGAATCGTCAAACATGGAAGCGGCTTTTGGTTTAAGTGTTACCATCACGATGCTGATGACCACTATACTTATAAATTTTTATCTGTTGTTTGTAAAAAGAATCAGGCTGCTGTTTGTAATTCCGATAATAGCATTATTTCTGACAATTGAAGTGTCGTTCCTGATTGCCAATCTTCAGAAGTTTGCCCATGGCGGATATGTAACACTGTCATTGGGATTGCTCATTTTCTGGCTTATGTTTACGTGGCAATGGGCAGGTAATGTAAAGCAGGCGGTAATGCGTTTCGCATCGGTTAATAAACATCTGCCTGTGCTCAATGCCCTCAGCAATGATATGGATGTTCCCAAGTATGCCACGCATCTTGTTTATTTTACAACTTCCGGCAGGGCGGAAAAAGTGGAAGAAGAAATTATCCGCTCCATATACTATCACCAGCCCAAACGGGCAGATATCTACTGGTTGATGTATATAAAAGTAACCGACGAACCATATACATCGGAGTATAAAACTGAGATATTGGAACCCGATGAAGTGATACGCATTACCTATTACCTTGGATTCAGGGTAGTTCCTCACATTAACCTTTTATTTAAAAAAGTAGTGAATGACTTATACGCTGCCGGACAATTTAAGACTTCCGATACATGGAAAATATTTTATCGTCATAATGCCGCAGGTGATTATCGTTTCATAGTATTCAAAAATTACCTCAGCAACGACAATGAATTAACTTTATGGAAAAAGGTTCCGTTAAGAATATATTTCTTTATGAAGAAAATGGAGATTACCCTTGAAGAAGCTTATAACCTCGATTACAGCCTGGTAACTACAGAGAACGTACCGTTGACGTTTGAATCCCCTAATCTGATTAAATTAAAAAGAATTGAAGAGTCATGAGCGAGCAGGAGGATAAAGATATCAGGGTTCAGCAGTTTCTTCAACTGAATCAAAAACGCAAGGGTGGCAGGTTAAAAATATACCTTGGCATGAGTGCCGGTGTAGGAAAAACTTTTCGCATGCTGCAGGAGGCGCACAGCCTTTTACAGAATGGTATCAACGTAAAAGTTGGTTACGTTGAAACACACAATAGAAAGGAAACACAGGCACTTACTGAAGGCCTTACCATCATTCCACGGAGAACCGTTTTTTACAGGGGTAAACTTCTGGAGGAACTGGATGTTCAGGCCATATTGCTGTTGCATCCGCAGGTAGTGATCATTGATGAACTGGCGCACACCAATATACCGGGAAGCAAAAACGAAAAACGATGGCAGGATGTATTGGATGTACTGGAGGCAGGCATTGATGTGATATCAGCAATTAATATCCAGCATATAGAAAGTATTAATGAAGATGTTAAAGAAATTACCGGGGTAGAGGTTAAAGAACGCATACCGGATAAAATGTTGCAGATTGCCGACGAGGTAGTAAATATCGACTTAACAGCAGATGAATTAATTTCAAGATTAAAAGAAGGTAAAATTTACGATCATGCTAAAGTACAGCAGGCATTAACAAATTTCTTTCAGCCGGAGAAAATTTTACAGCTTCGCGAACTGGCCTTAAAAGAAGTTGCCGGCCAGGTTGAAAGAAAAGTTGATCACCAGATTACGGCCAGGCAAACCGCTTTTCGACATGAACATTTTATGGCTTGTGTGTCCTCCAATCACGAAATAGGACAAAGGATAATACGTAAAACCGCCCGGCTTGCATCTTACTACAACAGCAAATGGTATGTACTGTATGTGCAAACACCAAAAGAAGCCGGAGACAAAATACAATTGGCTGCACAAAGACACCTGATCAACAACTTCAAGAATGCCACGGAATTGGGTGGAGAAGTAATTCAAAAAAAAGGGCATAACATTGCTTCACTTATTATGGAAACGGTTAATGAAAAAGGAATTACTACCATCTGCCTGGGTAAACCTCATCTAAATTTGTTTCAGATAATTCTAAGAACAAGCGTATTTAACCAGTTGTTAAAAACTTTATCTAAAAATAATATTGACCTTGTTATCTTATCCTGATGGCATTGAGTGTAAAAAATAAAGTATGGCTGGGTACGTTGTTTTTATTCCTGCTACTATTGTTAACAGGTGGTGTAGGTATTTATTATATGGCAAAGCTTAAAAGCGAAGGCAAAAATGTGTTGCAGGATAACTATGAAACTTTATCGTATTGCCATGCCATGCAATACCAACTGAATAATATTACCGCAAATTTTACTGTGCAGCTAAAAAAATTTGAAGATGCACTGAAGCTTCAGGAGAACAACATTACAGAGCCCGGTGAAGATAAGGCTACGGCTACTTTAAGGCAGGATTTAAACAAATTAAAATCACAGGATACCAGTAAACAAAACTTACAGGAAATGGAAGCGCAGATACAAAAAATCCTTAATTTAAACATGAAAGCCATTTTGAGGAAAAGCAGGATCGCTGAAAGCACCGCCGACAATGCACTTACCATAATTATTTCACTGGGTGGAGTTGTTTTTTTAATCGCTTTTACGTTCCTGGTTAACTTCCCGTCTATTGTTACTAATCCTATTACCAGGCTAACGGAGTCTATAAAGGAGATCGCAAATAAAAATTATAAACACCGTATCCATATAAATAATAAAGATGAATTCGGAAAACTTGCCAATGCTTTTAATGAAATGGCGGAACGTCTTGAATATTTTGAAAACAGCAACTTAAATAAACTGATGTTTGAAAAAAGCCGTGCAGAAGCCGTGATTAATAGCATGAAAGATGCAAGTATTGGTGTAGATAAAAATAATCAGGTACTCTTTGCCAATTACCAGGCGCTGCAACTGTTGGGAATGAATGCCGGGGATATTGTAGAACAACCGGTAGCTAAAATAAGTGAGCGAAACGATTTGTTTAAATTTTTGATTGAGAATACTACTCCCACACCGTTCAAAATTGTAGTGGATAACAGGGAGAATTATTTTATAAAAGAAGTGATTGAAATAGAACAGGAAGATGCAGGCAACAAAGTGATTGTGTTGAAGAACATCACTTCGTTTAAAGAACTGGATGTGGCTAAAACAAATTTTATTGCCACCATATCGCATGAATTAAAAACACCGTTGGCTTCTTCAGACTTTAGCTTAAGGTTGTTGGAAGATGAACGCGTGAGTAAACTTTCTCCCGAACAAAAAGATCTCATCTCAAACCTGAAACAGGATAACCAAAGAATGCTGAAGATTCTGAGTGAGTTATTGAATATGTCGCAGGTAGAAGCAGGCAGGATCCAGTTAGATATAAAAAGGGTAAGTCCGAACGCGATTATAGAAACCGCTATAAAATCGGTCTCTGGCAACGCGAAGGAAAAGGAGATCATCATTAGAAATGTATCTCTTGGGAACCTTCCTGAAATTGAAGCAGATGCAGATAAAACAACATGGGTGTTGAATAACTTTTTAACGAACGCCATCAAGTATTCATTTAACAACAGTTCGATAGAAGTTAAAGCCATACAGGATCATAGAAACATCATTTTTTCTGTAACCGATTATGGTCCTGGTATTGACAAGGAATATTTACCCAGGCTGTTTGAAAGATATTTTCAGGTTCCCGGATCAAAAGAAAAAGGCTCAGGGCTAGGTTTGGCTATTTCAAAAGAATTCGTTGATGCGCAAAAAGGTGCGATATGGGTGGAAAGTGAGATAGGGAGAGGTTCTACGTTTAATTTTCAACTGCCTGTGGTTTAATTGCAAGTACCGCAAAGGCACGAAGGCACAAAGAAACACAAAGGATTTCTTCGTGCTTCTTTGTGCCTTCGTGGCAATTTGTTTTCAGGAGGTCGCTATAACTACAAAAGAAACGAAACATGCACCATCGCCCGATTATTTGCCTTGATGATACCATTAGCAAGGTTTTGTGAAAAAGGAGTTTGAAAATTTCCACCGATAGAAACTTTATTGAAAGTAATTTCTGCGCCAAGCGTACCCATCAATAGATTACCACCAGACAAGTCTGCTAAAAATTTATTGTCAGTATCTTTTTTACTTTGTTCATACATTACTCCTGCATTAGGGGCCAGTGTAAAGGTGTTGAAAATGCGAAACTTATAATATGCCTGCGCATTAAGGCTTACCTTATTTCCATAACTATAGTCGTGTTTGTTAGTAGTGTTGATTTTATAATTAGCCGATGCGCTGATGCCTGCATCCTGGAGGCGCACATCATACATGGCATTAATGGTAAAATCAGTGCTGCCAGTACCCAGTTGAAAAAGGTTGGCACTTTCAGTAGTATTTGATTTATCTACAGGATTGTATTTCCCACTTGGTAACTTTATACCTGCGCCCACCCATAAGCTCTGCACCAGGAGTTTACTGCCGGTTGTTTTTCTGCTGTTGATTAACTGATAATAGCCACTTAAAGAAATGTCACCCAATCCATCTTTTGTTTTTTTTACGCCCTGGTTTAATCTCTCATCGAAGCTGTAAGGAATAGCGGCCATCACGCGAAATTTTTTACCGATATTCCAGCCGCTCCATAGCTCCATGGTGCGGTAGTATTCTTTAGTGGTGAGATAACTGGTAGATCCTCCAACACCTACATGGGTAAGTAATGAGTTGTAACGGAACCGCAAGCCAAATATATGTTTACTAAAATCGGGCAGAATACCTATATAGCTGTTGCCCACGCCGCATCCGCAAATATCGCAGGCTTTTAAATCGCTGCCACACATTATAACGATGGCGGCAAGTAAAATAAATTTTTTCATAGTGTCTAATTATTGTTCGGAGAATCTTTTGTCAAGTAGAAATGATCTGTCATTCAACGTATTTAGAAAAGCGCCGATTAATTTCTTTTCCGCAGTGGTAATTGTGATACCTGTAACGCCGTTCATTTGAAGAAGCGCATCAAGATTAGGCGTTTGTTGTACCTGGTTAGTATAATGATCCAGCACTGCATCCACGGTAAAAAACCTTCCGTCGTGCATATAAGGGGCTGTATATTCAAGGTTGCGAAGACTGGGAACTTTGAATGTATATTTATCCTTATCATCTTGTGTAATAAGATACCGGCCCAGGTCATTGGTGTTGCTGATACTGATGCCGTTATTCCTGAACGACTGATCGGTAAACAGCGGCTCGGCATGACAGGCGCTGCATTTTTGTTTAAAAATACCATAACCTTCCTGTTCGTCTTTGGTAAATGATGTACCGCCTTCATGCCGCATTACACTGTCATATTTGCTGTTGCTGCTAACGCACATCAGCATAAACTGCGACAATGATTTTAAAAAATTTGCCGTAGTGATGTCATCATTGCCATAAGCTTTGGCAAACAATCCACGATACTTTGCAGAAGCGCGCAGCTTGTTTAAAACATTGGCCATTGATTCATCCATTTCAACATGGTTGGTAATAGGTGCAATGGCCTGTAGGTCCAGATCAAATACACCACCGTCCCACATGAAAGTTTTGTTCCATGCGAGATTCATGATGGGTGGTGAATTCCTTGTTCCCATTCTATCAAGGATGCCATGGCTTACGCTATGTCCGTGATGAGTAAAAGCGGAGGTTTGAATGTGACAGCTTCCGCAGCTTATGGTGTTGTTGGCAGACAGCATGGTTTCATAGAAAAGCGCTCTGCCTAATTCAAAACCATCTTTTGTAATGTTGTTGGTTGAAAAATGATATGCAGGAACGGGAAAGTTGGAAGGTGATTGAAAGCCTGAAAACGCCGCCTCGGTAAATGCTTTCCTGCAGGCAACAATCCCTGCAAGAAAGAGAAACAATAGTATCATATATCTTAAACTCATATGCTTAGTTTTCGGTATGATCGTGCCGGAACATGGAGGCATAATTGTTTGCAACCGGTACCCCTGGTAAGGGAGAATGAATCATGGAGACAGTGGCAAAGCTGGTATTGGTGCTGCCGTTAAATGCTTTAAGAATGTCAACAAAAAGATGAATGTTGGTATCCTTGCCTGTTTTAACTTTTGGTGTACCCCGTGCCGTAAGGTCGAGTGTAATAGTTTTAAGGTTATTTGGCGTAGCGCTGTTATATCCGCCGAATCCTCCTACATGATATTGAAACACATTACCGGCAGCGGCAGGGGAGGTGCCTTCTATCTTAAAAAATATATAACCACTGTTCCATCCCCAGTACATATCTGAAGCCACACCTGTAGGATCGAGTATGCCGGTGCGTTTACTGATATCCATAGTATTTCTAAGACTGTCTATACCCACCATGAAGCTCACTGTTTTATATTCACCTTCAGGTATTCTCACAAGCGGTTCATGGGTGGCAGCATTGCTTTCATCAATTAAAAAATAGCAACTGTCTTGTGGTACTGTGTAAATGCTGCCATCGATATTGGTATACAAAAAATTGCTGACAAAATATTTAAGCTTTGTTACTTTAAAGCTTTCACCGGCGGCATTTGTATAAGTGGCAGTATTTAACTGCAGATCGGCAGCCCCGGCAATATTATCAAATTCAACGGATAAGGTTCCTTTAACTGATGAATTATAAGCAGGTGCGTTGTCTTTTTTGCAGGAAGTAACTATACATGTTACAATCACTGCAATAAGGTAATAATATTTCATGTGGATGAATGATTATGAATTTTATATAATAGCAATACGCTTCTAAAAAGCCATGATAGGGATGTTAGTGTTAAGTTAATCGTAAAGAGATGTATTAGCTTTTAGCCTATTCGACCATTTTTTTTAAAAACAGAGAGCACAGAGGAAGGAAACACAGAGACCACGGAGGCCCTCTCTGCGTCCTCTGTGTTTCCTTCCTCTGCGCCCTCTGTGTTTAAAAAAACTTATGATGTTAAAAGAATACCTACGCTCCGGGAGGATGAAAAAAGGAACGTGGCATGTTTACTACCTGATGCCGGGAAAAGGTATTGTATGTAGATGTTAGACCGGAAACAGGATGCTCAACAGACGCAAAAAAAGATCCGGAAGAAATTACTTCATTTTTGACTGACTTGCGTTCAGGAAGCTGGCCGTCTTTTTTCTCCTGCTCTTTTACTTTTTTTACCATCTGGCATTTACCATTGCAATGCATCTGAAGCAATGCTTTGTTCTCACAGTTCTTTGCATACTCAGCAATATTGGCGTAATAATCCAAATAAATAGCCACCCGGTTAAGGGTCTGTAGCGAAAGCGCCGACATTAATATGACTACTGTTATCTTTTTAAACATCTGTGAGCATGGAAAAATGCGAATGTGAAGTTATATCACCTATATTCATATTATATTAAAAAGAGCATTTATTTTTTTATTTGATATACTCTTCCATACAGGTAATTGTTATTTTGCCCTCCGCCGGTGTTGTAAATCATATTTTTAGTTCAGGTTACTACAGCATTTGTTTATTAAGTATTTTAGTGAACACATCTCACCTTAATTGTAGCTATTATGATAACGACCAGAACAGCGCTGCACAATTTCATCATGTTGTTTCTCCTGGCTCAAAGCATACAGGCATCTTCACAGGGTACACGGCTATTAAGACAGCCAGACATCAGTGCTACCCAGATAACCTTTGAATATGGTGGCGACATCTGGGCGGCTGAGAAAAACGGTGGTGAGGCCAAGCGCATCACCAGCACTCCTGCAGTGGAATCGAATCCTCATTTTTCTCCTGACGGGCAGTGGATAGCATTCAGCTCCGACCGTTCGGGCATACCGCAAATTTACACCGTATCAGCGCAGGGCGGCAGTCCAACACGTCTTGTTTGGTATCCTTCACCGTCATACCCACGTGGATGGACACCCGATGGCAAACAGGTTTTGTACGCTTCCGGTCGCGAAAGCGCCCCCGTAGGTTATAACCGCCTTTGGACCGTGCCTGCCACCGGCGGGCCCTCCACTCTGCTTCCGGCGCCCTGGGGCTTCGATGGCAAATACTCACCCGATGGCGGCAAGCTCACTATTGACCGGGTAAGCCGGTGGGATGTAGAATGGAGGCACTACAGAGGCGGACAAAACACTCCGCTGCAGGTACTGGATCTTAAAACACTAACGGAGCAGTCCATCCCTACAGAAGGCAGTATGGACATACATCCGCTATGGATGAACAATGAAATTTATTTTTTGTCGGACCGTGATTTTATTATGAACATTTGGGCATACAATACCGCCAATGCAAGTGTGCGTCAGGTAACCACTTTAAAAACAGGCGACATCAAATGGCTGAGCGGAAACGGGAAAGAACTGGTATACGAACATGATGGATACCTTTACCTGTTAGACCCTGCAACCGGCAAAAGCAGCCAGTTGAATATCACTGTTACGGGTGATTTTCCATGGGCGGAAACCCGATCGGAAAATGTAACAAAAGACATCACCAACGCTTCTTTGTCTCCCACCGGCAGGCGAATTTTACTCGAAGCAAGAGGGGAGATCTTTACGGTACCTGTTGAAAATGGCGATCCCAGGAATCTCACACGCAGTTCAGGCGCTGCCGACCGCCGGCCGGTATGGTCGCCGGATGGCAAGGAAATAGCATGGTTCTCCGATAAAGATGGTCAGTCGTATGCACTTTATATAACCGACCAGGAAGGCATCAAAGAGCCGCGCAGGATCTCTATAGGTGAAAGTAAATTAGCATGGGACCCTACCTGGTCGCCAAACGGAAAATTTATTGCTTTTACAGATAACGAAGTTAAAGTGAAGGTAGTTGAAATGGCAACCGGTACTATCACTACAATAGATACGGGCGGCACCAATCTCGACAGGGGTAATATGGCACTTAACTGGTCGCCCGACAGCAAATGGCTGGCTTACACCAAATCCGCCATCAATAATTTCAGGAATATCATGGCTTGGTCTGCGGATAATAAAAGAACCGCTCCTGTTAGTGACCCGATGGCCGATGCCATTTCCCCCGCCTGGGATTTGAATGGACGGTATTTATATTTTTTAGCAAGCACCAATGTGGCCTTAGGTTCCGGATGGGCCAACACCAGTTCGCAGCAGGCGAAACCAACTTTTGGCGCATACATTACCATTTTGCGTAAGGATGATCCGAATCCTTTCCCGCTAAAAACAGATGAAGAGCCTGATACAACCAGCAAGCCAACTACCAAAGATACCACCACTTTCAAAGGCGTACGCATCGACTGGGAACACCTTGACCGGCGAATCATCGCGATGCCCATCCCGGTAGGTAATTATGACGGCATGCTTTCAGGGCCCAAAGGAAACGTGCTTATCTCGTCGGGACCAACACTCAGCAAATACTCGGTGGCAGATAAAAAGCTGGAGGAGCTGGTGCGAGGTGGGTCGCAATTCGTGGTATCAGCCAACGGAGAAAAGCTGTTGTTTAAATCAGGCCCGGTTTGGCGGGTGGTTTCAACGGCTAAACCGCCCGGCCCTACCGAAGGTTCTGTAGCCATCAACCTGCGTATGGAACTCAACAGGCTCGAAGAATGGAAACAGGTCTTCAATGAAGCATGGCGGTACCAACGTGACTATTTCTATGACAGGAACATGCACGGAAGAGACTGGCAGGAAGTGTGGAAACAATACGCGCCACTCATTCCATACATACGGCACCGGACAGACCTCACCTACCTGCTTGACCAGTTAGGGGGAGAAGTTTCAGTAGGCCACAGCTTTGTTTTTGGCGGTGATTTTCCTGACGTGGACACTTCCCGGATGGGTGTGCTTGGCGCCGACCTGGTGCCCGCTAACGGAAGGTGGAAGATCAAACGGATATATACCACCGAAAGCTGGAACCCCGGAATGGTGGCGCCGCTGGCTCAACCCAACCTGAAGGTAAACGAAGGCGATTATATACTGGCCATTAACGGACAGCCGCTTACTACAAGCAAAGATCCTTACGAAATGCTTAATGGCACTGCCAGGTTGCAAACCATCTTATTAATCAACAGCAAACCTGCAACCGAAGGTGCATGGACAATAAGAGTGCAACCCATAGAAAATGAAAATGCACTGCGCCAGCTTGCATGGATAGAAGACAATAGAAGGGAGGTGGAGGAACTCTCGAAAGGCAAACTGGGCTATGTATGGGTTCCAAACACGGGCGGGTCTGGGTTCACCAATTTTAACCGTTACTACTTTGCGCAGCAGGATAAAGAAGGGGCGGTGATAGATGAAAGATTCAACGGTGGTGGTCTCCTGGACGACTATATGGTAGACCTGATGGTACGCCGCCTGCGCGCAGCCATCACCAACGAGGTGCCCGATGGCAGGGCATTACGGCTGCCTGCCGGCATCCTGGGACCCAAGGTGTTACTGATCAATGAACTGGCCGGTTCAGGTGGCGATTTCTTTCCCTGGATCTTCCGCCAGCAAAAGGTAGGGCCTCTCATAGGCACCCGCACCTGGGGAGGCCTGGTAAAATCATCCGTACACTATGCTTTCGTTGATGGGGGAGCAATGACGGCACCAGACAACGCCATCTTCGATCCCAAAGAAAAAAAATGGGTGGCCGAAAATATGGGTGTTGCACCTGATATAGAGCAAAAGATCTCGGCACTGGCCGTATCCAAAGGCAAAGACCTGCAACTAGAAAGGGCGGTGGAAGAAACGTTGAAACTGTTGGAAAAAGAACCCTGGCCTTCCGTTAAAAAACCACCGTATTCTACCCCGGCAAAAAAGAATTGAAGGGCAAGCGTTCAAACCTATAAGGTTTTAAAAACCTTATAGGTTAAAATAAATCACAGTTCAGACAATTTTCTGTGGTCAAAAAAACACTCATATTTTTTTGATAAAGCAAACAATCCGATTTGCCTCATCAAATCCAATTTCCCTGTGGAAGTTGATACTCATTGAATTGTTAATTTCAGTATCAGAAGCAAGTTGTTTGCAACCTTTTTGCCTGCTCCAGTTTTCTCCTGCGTTCACCAATTTTTTACCAATACCAAGTCTCTGATAATCGGGTTTTACATATAATGCTTCAATGTATGCAACCGGAGATTCTGTTGCTCCTTCAACGTAATCTGTTCGAATGGTAAAATGAGTGAATGCAATGTAAGTTTTCTGGTCTTTAACGAGATAACAAATTTCATTCTCCGAACTCAAAATCTTTTTGTAGTTTTCAAATTCTTCCTCAAACGTACAGTAAGTCCAAAGTTCCAAAACAAGTTCAGTGAGGTATTTAAGATTGTCTGATGATAGTTTTTGAATTTCCATTTAATTGAGACGTCTTTTATGCTTGCCGGTAACGGCTGCGGCTTGAGCAGGTAGAAATTAAATTCCGTCCGCGAATAACCGCTGTCTAATTTATAATTAAAGGTTGATTTTGCAGCAACGTCATTCTTATTGTGGCAGGATTATGTTCAATGGGATAAAAAAAGCCATCACTTTTAACAGTGAATGGCTTTTGAAAGTTAAATAAAGGGAAAGCTTGCAAACGATGGCTACATTGTTTTGGTTAGTTTTATCTCCACTAATTTACAAAATACATTTCAGCTCCAATACTTACACAGAAACACCGTTAACCAGTCACAACTGAACCCGGATACTGCTTTGTTTTGAAATGTACATTGCCTTCTTTTTGAAAGTTTTTTAGCTTTTGATAGGAAACATAAGAAGTAATGAGAATAGCTAAAAAGAGAAGAGGGAACAACGTTTGTGCACCAAAGCCATCAACAGCCCAGTGACTTATGCAGGCAAATATGAAATCAAAAGCAAAACCGGCATATGCCCATTCCTTTATACGATCAGGAACCTTTGGAAGTATTAATATAAGTGTTCCTAAAACTTTAAAAACTACTAAAGCATTACCAAAATATTCAGGATATCCTAAATGCCTGATGCCTTCTTTTGCAAGTTGAGTTTGCGATGTAAAAGCAGGCATCAATCCTTCCATTAAAAAAATAATGATGGTGGCTGTCCAGTAAATAACTTTTGTCTTTTTCATAACTTTTTGTTTTTAATGTTAACACAAAGATGGTTTATCATAAGCAAATACACAGGGTGTAATTGAGGCTTTAAAAAGGCTGTTTGCGACAAAATTCGTATGAATCGCTATCAGCTATCAGCCGTCAGGTATCACCAGACCAAAACCTGATAAGGTTTCTTCCTGATAGCTGAAAGCTGACGGCTGATAGCTAATAACAGACAATTTAAGTGTGGCATGACACTATCAATGCCTGGCGTTATTGTTATAACCTGCTGCAAACTCTCTGGCAAAATCTTCCAGCTTAACTTTACCCGGTTCGGGCTTGTGCAGGTAGTAGTCTTCACTCAGCAAACCGGTGTGTGTTGCCCAACCCAGTTCAACAAAGGTGGCCGCCAATGCTTTCGATATGCCGTTGGCTTCCATACCACTCTGCATCTGTTCGCTCGTTATTGTTTTCCATTGTAAATCAGGCTTGCCAATGGCTTCACCCAATACTTTTCCGATCTCACTGCAGCTACGTTCATCGCTGGCAACGTAAACGACTTTTGTGCCGGTTGAAGGTGCGGTGATTTCAGTGGCTATGGCAGACGCAATGTCTTTAGGCGATACCAATATCAGCCTGTCGTCGTCACCATAATTAGCACCAATAAAACCAGCATGTTTTATCATGTTGGTAAAATTGTAAAGGTTATAATAAAAATAACCGGGACGAATATGCGTTACTGCTACGTCTTTCAAATCATTGAATATCTTTTCAACATAATATGAGCCCACGATAAAACCCGTTCCTTTCTCCAGATGTGCACCGTAACTGCTTAACAATACAGCGCGCTTTACACCCGACTGTTTAATCGCTTCTGCGTAATGCTGCCCCACACGCTTATAGTAGGCCACCTGATCCTGCTCGGAGAAATTTGGCGGTATCATGCAATACACTGCGTCTGCACCCGCGAACGTCTTAGTCAGAAAATCAGCATCGTCCAGCAAACCGATGGCCGCCGTTGCTTTCAGATCTTCAATCGCTTTCTGCTTATCTGCCTTGCTGGTAATTACTGTTACTGCGTGACCTTCTTTTATTAACTCTTCGGTTAAAGGCTTTCCGATATGCCCTAATGATCCTGTTACTATAATTTTCATTGTTTTATTTTATGATTAATGAAATCGTTAATGTTCTTATATCAAGTTACAACATACATGATGTATTAGCAGTAGATGGCGTGTAAGTAATATTCAGGCATTCACTTAAAAGCTTCCTTTACTTTTACCAAAAAATATTCTTTTTTTCGCCTGCTTACTTCTATCTCCGTTCCGTTGGTCATAATCACCGTACCGCCTTCACCACGGATGTACTCTTTTACGTGAAGAAGATTAATCAGAAAAGATTTATGTATCCTGAGAAAAATGGTGTCGGATAATAATTTGTCATAGTCAAACAAAGGCTTTGAAATCACTATGGATTTATTATTAACCAGTCGAAAAATAGTATAGCTTCTTTGAGCTTCACAGTAAATAATTTCTTCAAGTTTTACGATGGTAAATCCTTTTTGCGTTGGCAGGCAAAGCCGCATCTCCAGTGGAAATCCCGCCTTGTTAATATTATGAAGCAATGTCTCGGCCCGGCCGGAGTTTTTATCCTGGTTTAATCTAACGGTTACGCGATGTACCGCCTCTATCAGCCTGTCTTCATCCACGGGTTTCATCAAATAATCAACAGCGCTGAACTGAATTGCCTGTAGCATGTACTGGTTATGTGCTGTAACGAAAATCACTTCAAAATTCTTTACAGGTAAATCTGTCAGCATATCCAGGCCGCTTTTCCCCGGCATTCTTATATCAAGGAAAACAACATCAGGCCGTAGCTCATCCAGCTCTTGTTTTGCAGATATCACATTAGAACAGGTACCAGCTATTTCTACTTCCGGACAATTCAGTTCCAGTAGTTTTTTTAAGGTTCGTATTCCATCCGGTTCATCGTCAACAAGCAATGCTTTCATAAAAAAGGTTTATTAATGATGATGTTAAAGCGCAAAACAGCACGGGTGCCGGTTTGATTATTATTTAAGTCTTTTAGATCGTTGATTTCAAGGGTGCATCCGGTGTCGTACTTTTCATTCAATATTTTAATCCGGTTTCGGAGGTTGCCAAGACCAACAGGCTGATACGGTGGTTTGTTCAACTGTTTTAACTGTTCTGAGCGTTTTATGCCGATGCCATTGTCTTCAATGCTGCACGAAATAGTTTCTGCCAGCCTTGAAAAACGAATCGTCAGTTTTTTTTCACCTTCTTTATGCAATAAACCATGCCAGATGGCATTTTCAGCCAATGGTTGCAGCATCAGGGTAGGTATAAGCGTTTCTTCTGTATCTATGTCATCATCCACGGAGCATTCAAAAGTAAATGAATCATCAAAGCGTAGCTTTTCCATCAGCAGGTAACTTTCAAGGTGCTCTACATTTTCATAAAGAGTAGTGAGTACTTCTTTTGACTGGTTAAGCGTAACCCGGATCAGGTTGGCAAACTTGCTAAGGTACCTGGAAGCTTTTTGCTGTTCATTATCCAGGATCATTCCTTTGATACTATTTAAAGAATTGAAAATAAAATGTGGATTCATTTGTGTTTGCAAAGCAGATAACTGCGCTTCAGCAAGTTGCTGGTTGATAAAAGCTATTTCTTTTTGTTTAACTTCCAGCAATTGTTCCGACTCCAGTTGTTTTATCTTATTTCCAACAAGGGTTGCTATGGTGGTTAATGTTTTAATATCTCTTTCCTGGAAATGATTTTCTTTATGGTGTTCCGAATCGATAATACCGATCAGTTCGTTATCGTGGATGATGGGTACACATAACTCACTAAGGCGCTTCATGTCATCCACCCTGTAACGCTTGTCTTTCCTGGTATCTGCAACAAGCAGCGGTTCCCTGGTCTGCATTACATATCCCACCAATCCCTGTCCGGGAGCTACATCAAAAACCTGCGTATTAACAGCATTCAAAATTTCTTTTGGGCCATGCGCCGCTTTTTGTATCATCTTGGTTTTATCTTCGTTCCACATGTAAATAATGCAGTCTTCATAATTCATCCGGCCGATCAGGTTTTTAGTTACATCCTGTAAAACTTCATCAACATTTTTCTTACCGGCCATAGAGGAAGAAAAGTAGTTGCTTATCTGTTCCATCTCAAACTGATTTTTATATTCCTCTGCCTTTAATTTTTGCAGATGTGTTTTTGCCTGCTCATTTTTTCGGATGTTATCGGTTCTCCATCTGAGGAGCCTGTATACAGACAGCGATAGCAATATTACTGATAAGCATATAAACCATGTTTGTTTCCAGAAGGGTGGTTTTATTGTGATACGGAACTCTATTACCTGCGCAGGCCAGCGATTGCTGGCAGAAAATAATTTTACCTGGATGCGATTGATGCCGGAAGACAGGTTGGAAATGCTGAAGGTGCTCTGCGTTCCTAATTGTTGCCAGTAGCCATTATCATCATTTACAATCCGGTAAGCAAAGCGTTGGCTGTTACTGGTTAGAAAATTAATGCTGCCGATATTAACCGTTATTTCATTGTTCCTCCATAAAGTGGTGACATTTTCTCCCGGCAAAACCAATTTTTTCTGATCGCTTGTTATAAGGCTTTCAATAAAAAGATTGGGCGCCTTGCTTTTTCTTAGAATACTGTCAGGATCAAATTGCACCATTGTATTGGTAAAACCTATGAACAATTTGTTTCGTGTGCTGTCAAAAAAAAAGTTGGCGCTTTTTACAATGGGCAGGTCAGGAAATCCATCCTCATTACCAAAGCTGGTGATGCTGAGGCTTTTCAGGTCAAGGCAGGCGATTCCGGAATAGCTTGCTATCCAGAGCTTGTTGCGGATGACGATCATGGATGCAATATTATTGTCTGGCAGCCCATCATCCCGGGTAAACTGGCGGAAGGTTCCTTTGTTAATATTATAACACACCAATCCATTGTTATTGCTATTGATCCAAAGATTGTTTTGCTCGTCGGCAGTAAACGTATTCACCTGCCTGTCGGGGATCTTAATGAAGGGAAATGAGTCAATCAACCGGTCGAAAGTTTTTGAAGTGATATTGTAACGTATCAGTCCATGACCAGCGATCCAGATATTTCCACAAGCGTCTTCTTTAATGCTTTGAGCGCGTTCTATTTTACTGATGGAAATTCCGGCTGCTGTTATAGTACAAAACCTGTGTGTTATTGCATCGTACCTGTAAACGTTTTCAGTGGCTATCCATATATTTCCGTTTCTATCTTTATACAAATCCCCGATCCATTCATTTGCTCTGTTCCATCTGTCCAGCGCTATTTCCGTTATATGATCAGTCATCGTATTTAACCGGAATAAAGGCCCGTTGGTGCCCACCATTAAAGAAGTGTCGTTAGCGGTTACAATGGAGTAAATATTATTAGGATTTCTCCAGAATTTTTTAAAACTGATAGGCCGGATAAATTCAAGCCGCTTCTTATCAAATAGCAGTATTCCCGCATATCCACGGGTGGCTGCATACACCTTATCACCGGCCTCATAAATATCATCTATAACAAGGTTAGGAAATAAAGCCTGCAGAGATGCAGGTATGGTTGCCTGTTGTATATACGACAGGCTGTTATTGTCTCTGAGTATTCCTTTATTGGTAGCTATCCATAAATTCCGGTCTCTGTCTTCCAGCAATTGATGGCAATAATAAGATGGTAAATATTTTTCCGGAAAAAAAGTAATTTTCCCCGATTCAGGAGAGAGCCTCATTTTATAAAGCCCCGATACATGCGCTGTTACATATAGCATTGTATCGTTTATAGCACCTAATTCTGAACGATAACCGAATGCTTCTTTCAGCGCGTGGAAGGGCAGGTGGCTAACCGTTCTTTTTCTTTCCGGAATATTAAGATACACAACACTGTCTGCATCAGCATGCATTATGATAAAGCGCCCCGGCTTATGTTGGAAAAACAGGTAGTCTCTTTTTGGGTAATCCAGTAATTCTTTAAATAGCGGGCAATCGCCTGAATCCATTTTCTTAAACAGGTTCTTTGCTGCATCATAAAAATAAATACCGTACGATGAAATGATGGCGAATCGCTGGTTATCCAGCTTCAGTAAATGTCTTCCGAAAACAAAAGGAGTGGTAGCAACTTCTTCATTGCGGTAATAATCAAACCGGAATTTCAGCCGGTAATTGTTATCGTAATGATAGAAGCCGGAACGGGTGAGCAGGAACATATCGCCAGCCGAATTACCACTTACAGCCATTATGCCATTAAATTTATACTGGTATTGCCTGTTGCTGTAAGTAATAA
The DNA here is from genome assembly GCA_964242315.1 of uncultured Flavihumibacter sp. Taxonomy (GTDB): domain Bacteria; phylum Bacteroidota; class Bacteroidia; order Chitinophagales; family Chitinophagaceae; genus JADCRZ01. The sequence goes on along the minus strand of CAXTDO010000004.1, from coordinate 10,452 downwards.
ATAGATTCCTTGTTTCACCGGTACGTGTATCGGTAATATGCAAACCTTCGCCGAATGCCGCCATGCGGCGTTTATCCAGCCATACCAACCCCCTAAGATATTCTGCCGGTAGTGAGCTGCTATCGTCGGTACTGTGAAATTGTACAAAATTGTCACCATTGAAGCGGTTTAACCCTGAATGGGTAGCAACCCATATATAACCCGTTGAATCCTGCAACATGCCAGTGATGTTGTTATCCGATAGCCCCTGCTGCCTGGTATAGTGAGTAAAATTCGTTTCAGTGAAATTCTGTGCCACAAGGTGGTTGCTAACGGCCGGTGTCATTAACGACCATTGTAAAGCCAGCATCAGATTACGCAGATTCATTGTTGGAATCGTACCGTTTAGTTTTTAAAGGTACTTATTTGCAATTGTAATTAACCACCTGGCACAGGCATAATGCAGGCATACATTTTTAGGAAACTCAAACCCGCCATTCATACGGGAATAATGACCGATGGTAGTAAAAGGGTGCTACATATTTTTAAATTTGTTAATGCTTATGTTCCGATTGGAAGAAATATATTACCGGTAGGAAAAGTGCTATTTGAAGGAGATGGTTTTATTGCTACCTTAAACCTTAAAATTAAAACAGTGAATAAGATGAAGATAAACGAGAAATGATTTTTTAAATTGAAGCAGCCTAATAAATTATTTTAACGTTTATAAACTTTTATCTGTATTGCAATCAATGTCGTTGACTTAAGAAGAAAATGCTCAATATTCAACTATCAATATTCAATTCTCAAAGAAGAACTCTTGACAAAATGACAACTGTCTTAATTGAAAATTGATAGTTGAATATTGAATATTTTCTTCATTTTAAGCCTCTTAAGTCAGTAACAGTGATTTTACAATCATAACCTCATCTTATAAATTGTATATGGAGCTTATAGAAAGAGATGGATTTTTAGCAATGCTGCAAACAAAATTTAAAAATATTGCAGAAGGCGAAGGGCATTGCATATTTGTAAGCGGGGAGGCCGGTATAGGAAAAACATCCCTTGTGAAAGCTTTTCGTGAAGAGAAAAAAGGTGACTGTCTCATTTACCAGGGCGCCTGTGACGCATTGTTTACGCCACGTCCGCTTGCACCGCTGTATGATATCATGTGGCAGGTAAACAGCGAAGTAAGGCATAACAGCCGCATAATTAAAGACCGGTCTGCTTTATTCGCCGAATTTTTTCGCGAATTGAGTAATCAAAATGAAAAAACCATTATCGTATTTGAAGACATACACTGGGCGGATGAAGCTACGCTCGATTTTATAAAATTTTTTGCAAGGCGCATTTCACAATTGCGGTGCCTGTTTATTCTTACTTACCGTGATGATGAAATTCACTCACGGCATCCTTTAAAAAATGTTTTGGGGCAGCTTCCGCCGGATTCTTTCTGCCGGCTGCAACTTACACCTTTGTCAAGTTCGGCAGTGGAAAAAATGGCTATGAAAATGGGGTACAATGGTGAGGATGTGTACAGCATTTCTGGGGGTAACCCGTTTTATGTAAATGAGATACTGGCCAGTTACAGCGCTGGCATACCGGATAACATTAAAGACTCCATATTATCAGTTTATAACCGGCAGGATGAAAAAACAAAGCATGTTTGGGAGCTATTGTCTATACTTCCAACAGGGTTCAATATAAAATATCTCGAGAAAACGGAGCCATCGTATGCTGCTTCCATACAACAATCTCTCGATACAAAGATCCTCATTTTGAAAGATGGGATTCTTTTTTTCAAGCATGAATTATACAGAAGAACTATTGAAGCATCTCTGTCACCGCTGACAAGGGTACGCTTCAATAAGGAAATGCTCGACGTATTCATAGAAAGCTATGAAAGAAACCCGGAGATCGAACGAATTGTTCATCATGCAAAAAATGCAAATGAATATGAAACGGTGGTTCATTACGCTCCTCTCGCTGCCGTGAAAGCTGCATCCGTCGGCGCTCATGTAGAAGCCTCTAAACTGTATTTAACCGCTATTGAATATTACCAGGGGAATGATAAAGACATTTTAATTCAATTCTACGAAGGGTATGCTTATGAATGTTACCTCACAAATCATATTAAAGAGGCGATCATCTACACCGAAAAATCATTACATCTCTGGAGGGGAAAAAATGACACGGAAAAAACAGGTAAATGTATGCGATTTTTATCCCGGCTTTGGTGGTTTGCCGGCAACAGAAAAAATGCCGAGAGCTTTGGTGAGCAGGCAATTGAAGTATTGAATAAGCAGCCTTCCTCCAGTGCAAAAGCGATGGCATTCAGCAATATGTCGCAATTGAAAATGCTGTCTGATCAATCTTCCGAATGCATTGCATGGGGAGAGAAAGCAATTGCCATTGCAAAAGAACTTGATGATGAAGAAACCTTATGTCATGCACTGAATAATGTGGGTTGCGTACAAATGAAAATTCAATCGTCTTATCACGCTGGATTTGATTTGTTGCAGCAAAGCCTTGATCTGGCATTAAAGAACTCCTATCACGAACATGTAGTTCGTGCTTATACCAACATGGCCGGTATCAGCATTACTATGAAAAAGTATGCTTTTGCAAAAAAAATACTCAACAAAGGCATAGAATACTGTGAAGAAAGGTGTCTTGATTCCGGCACCTCATATATGTTATCCTGGAAAGCAAGGTTGAATTTCGAGACGGGCAGTTGGAAGGAAGCTTACAGCATTGCAGATAACCTGCTTAAAAATGAATACCTGTCACCTGTTATTAAAATTGTTGCACTTGTAGTGGTGGCAAGGATAAAAATACGAAGAGGCGATCCGGATGCAATTCCCTTATTGCTTGAAGCAAAAGCAAGGGCTTTTGAAACTCATGAGCTGCACAGGATTATTCCGGTGTTGGTAACCTTGTTGGAATATGAATGGATAACGGGCGAAATTGTTATTGAAAAAGAAGTCCTTGACAGAACGATAGATATGATTGAACAGTCGGACAATATTTTTGATAATAATGAATTTGCTTTCTGGCTGCTAAAAGCAAGAAAACGGCATTTGCCGCTCCGGGAGTTATATGAAGGCAGTGAAGTAAGCAGTAAAGCCATCGCGCTGAAAGCAGCGGTATTATGGGGCAAATTGGGTTGCCCTTACGAACATGCATTTGCATTATTTGAAGGAAGCGATGATGATAAAAGAAAAGCAATCACCATAGTTCATCAACTGGGCGCCACCGCCGTATATGAAAAAATGAAACTGGAAATGAGGGTTTTCGGCATTAAAAGTATTCCCCGTGGCATAAGGAAAACTACCCAGTTAAATCCTGCCCTTTTAACTTCCAGGGAACTTGATATTTTACCATTGCTGAAAGAAGGCCTGCAAAACAAGGAAATTGCTGCCAAACTTTTTATATCCGCTAAGACAGTTGATCACCATATTTCCTCCATACTTTTCAAGCTCAATGTAAACTCACGTGTCAAGGCGGTAGCGGAAGCGCATCGGCATGAAATTATAAAGTAGTCAGCTATCAGGAGGAAAGCCGGGAACCTGATCTGCTGATACCTGATAGCTGATAGCAACTTCACACTATACTATAAAAAAATGATCAATCTTTATTCAGCTATAAAAGACAGTAACTTATTTCATAAAATAGAAGTAAATGAGCTATTGTTTGTGGAATATACCTGTATGAGAGAAGAAACGAAATTTGGCATCTGGTCGAACAATAATTACTTCGCATTTATTAGTTCCGGCAAAAAAATATGGAGGTCAATTTACCATTCCTACGAAGTGGCTGAAGGCGATATCATCTTTGTAAAAAAAGGCGCCAACCTGACTCACCAGTTCTTTGATGATGAATTTTGCGCCATCTTTATGTTTATTCCTGACGACTTTATAAAAGCGTTTCTACAAAGAAATGCCGCTTTACTTGATGCTTCTCAAAAAGATCTTTCCAGGCAGGATGCAGTTTTACAGGTGCACCAAAATGAATTATTGGAAAGCTATTATCACTCTGTTCAATCTTATTTATCATTGTCGGAAAAACCAAATGAACAGTTGCTGATGCTGAAATTCGAAGAGTTACTCCTGAGCCTTTTCTCCGATAAAAAACATAGGGAATTAACTGATTATTTTATATCCCTATGCCAAAATCAGCAATATCATATGAGCAGGGTTATGGAAGAAAATTTCGGCTATAATCTTAAGCTTGAGGATTATGCTTTGTTATGTCACATGAGCCTGTCAACTTTTAAAAAGACCTTTAAGCAATACTACGATGCCACGCCTGCAGCCTGGCTTTTACAACGGAAACTGGATCTGGCTCGTGATATAGTAGTGACGTCAGATCTAAGTATCAATCAGAGTTCATTCGAATGCGGATTTGAAGATACGTGGCATTTCATCATGGTGTTCAAACAAAAAAATAAGCTCACTCCGCTTCAATACAGGCAAAGGTTTTCCAAAATATTGTCGTGTCACACGTAAATTGTCTGATAGCAATTCATACGAAATTTATGCCTGAGAGGACACCATTTCTTATCAAACCTTAAACTTTTCAGTCTATTTATCCGGCTTTTTAAGCTACCGTTCTGCCTCTGCCTGCTGTTACATTTGCTGCATATTAATCAACTAAAAAAAATAGACATGAAAAATGCAGCAGTATTATCGGTAAAATTTAAGTCCACTTTCGATGCTGAAAAATTATTGAATGTTTGCCAGGAAAACCTGGAAACTTTCCGAAACGTACCCGGCCTTGTTCAAAAGTATTATATCGCAGAAGAAGGTACGGGAGCCCTTAGCGGATTTTACATCTTCGAAACAAAAAGTGCCAGGTCGGCATTTTGGAATTCAGATCTGGCAAAGGATATCCCGGTAAAATACGGTGTGATTGCCGAGACGATACGCGTTGAACAATACGATATGGCAATCGTATTGAATGATCTTGTATTAGCCTGATCAAAAGTTATTACTATAGCTAAGCCGGTCGCTTAGCTATAGTAATTATTTAGACATTCGAATTTGATTTATTAAATGATAAACAGAAATAGTTATGACAAGACCCCTTAATTCTTTAGATCAGGATGTTCAACCTGAAAAGGATGAAATATCGAAAGACATTATAATGCATCATTTAAATTCCTTCCTGGATAACAATATCGAGGCTTTGCTTTCTGATTACACAAATGAATCTGTTCTTATAACCCAGGCTGCCATCTACTCGAGTGTTGATGAAATAAGGGATTTTTTAGTTGGTTTGAACAGACACTTTCCGCAAAAAACTTCAAACCTTGTTTTAGACAAAATGGTAGTGAAAGATGAGTTGGTATTTATTGTCTGGCATGCAAAGACGCCCAGCCTGATGGTTCCTATTGGCTCGGATACTTTTATAATAAAAGACGGTAAGATTTACCGGCAGACTTTTGTTGGTCAGTTGAATTTTATAAGTTAATGTGAATACTGTATTAAACGATACTAACACTTAAAAAGAGGGAACGACCTGGCAAAGCTCGCCCGCTTCGCTGATTCTAAAAACCTTATAGGTGAGCTTTCCAATTACAAAATAGGTAATCTTCCATACATAAATAGGGAATAACTCTGTTATCAAAGAAGCTTTGTCAATGCAATTTTGTAATCACTTATACCTCCCGGTAAATTAAAAACTAATTAATCATAAAAAGATGTTTCACAGACACTATTTTAATAGAATTATCCTGGCAATAAATATGCTCCTGCCGCTTATGGCGTTATCACAAAAAACAATCACAGGTAAAGTTTTTGATGACACCAATAATAAACCGTTGTTGTCGGCTGTCATCATTTCCAAAGGAAGTTCTTCAGGAATATCGACTGATCAAAATGGAAACTTTGTATTGAAAATAACCGAGGCAGTACATACAATTACTGTAAGCTATGCGGGTTATCAATCACGTTCAATAAACGTGGACGGCCCGGCAACTGATTATTCAATTGGCCTGCATCCTTCAGTGAATGACCTTCAACAGATAACGGTAATCGGATCGAGAAATTTGTCAAGAACTAATATAGCAACCACTGTACCGGTTGATGTGATACAGGTTGCTAAAATGGCAAAAGAAATCGGACAGACAGATCTGAACCAGTTGCTTACCTACGCTGCACCATCCTTCCAGTCGGCAAGACAAACCGTTTCCGACGGAACCGATCATGTTGATCCTGCGCAGTTAAGAGGCCTTGGTACCGACCAGGTTTTGGTGCTGGTAAATGGCAAAAGGCGGCACCAGTCTGCATTGGTTAATGTAAACGGCACGGTTAACCGCGGACAGGTAGGAACTGATTTGAATGCCATACCGGTTTCTGCTATTGAAAGAGTGGAAGTATTACGAGATGGAGCCTCGGCGCAATACGGTTCAGACGCAATAGCGGGTGTAATTAATATCGTATTAAAAAGCAATGCCAGTTCGTTAAGCGGCAATATATCTTTCGGAGAAAACATTACCAGCTACGATAAAAATTATACGCTTAACAAATTGAACAATAGAAATTCCGGTAACATAAGCGTCCAGGATGGGGGTACTTTTCAGGCCGGATTGAATTATGGTATCAGACTGAACAAAAAAGGATTTATCAATCTTACCGGTGAATATTCTTTAAGAAATCCTTCTAACAGAACGGGTACTTATACCGGCCAGGTATACCCCTCTGTAAATGGCGTCAACAAAGATGATTCCATATTAAATGCACGATCACTAACAAGGAACAACTTCGATATGCGCATTGGCAATTCAAAAATTTCAAGCGGTGAATTTATTGTAAACGCTGGTTACGATCTCAGCGATAAATGGAAATTAAAACTGTTCGGAGGCTTTAGTCAAAAAAGCGGGGAAGCCGCAGGAATCTTTCGTTACCCTTTTTCAATAAGTACGGCTGCGACAACTTTTGCTCCGCAAACACTCGCACTTTATCCTGATGGATTTTTGCCTTTGATAAAAACAGATATAAAAGATTATTCATTGTCAGCAGGAGTAGATGGAAAAATCGGAAAATGGAATGCCAGTTTATTTAATACACTGGGTGTAAACAATTTTGATTTCGATGTTGATCATTCAATTAACTATACACAGTTTGCTATAGCTACTAAGCCACAAACAAAATTTGATGCGGGCGGCCTGCAATTTTTACAAAATACCGTTAATGCAGACCTCACGAGAAACTTTCATGTCTTGCAGGGATTGAATGTAGCGTACGGCGCAGAATTCAGGGTAGATCAGTATTCGCAGCATGCAGGAGAGGAGGCATCTTATAAAAATTACAATGTCAATTCAGGAGCCGCCGCCGGAGCGCAGGTTTTTGCAGGCTTTATCCCCGCTTATGCCACTACTCATTCACGTAATAATGTAGGTGTGTATCTTGATCTTGAACAGGACGTTACAAAACACTGGATGCTGGAGGCTGCAATACGTTTTGAAAACTATTCCGACTTTGGCAGTACATTGAATTATAAAATTGCTTCCCGTTATAAGATCAATGATCAGTTCACCATACGGGGCACCTCTTCCAGTGGTTTCAGGGCGCCTTCCATGCAACAAAAATATTACGCTAAAACCAATACCATATTTGTATCTACACCGGCCGGGCTGGTGCCTACCGAAAGCGGAACTTTTACTAACGATAGCAAGCCCGCCCAGATTCTTGGAATTCCTAAATTGAAAGAAGAAACATCACAGAATTATTCCTTGGGGTTTACAGCAACACCTGCAAGAGGCCTTGAAATAACGGTAGACGGCTACCTGATTAAAATTAAGAACCGGATCATACTGACCAATAATTTTACCGGCGGATCAAATGCTACTTTAACGCAGCTATTAAAAGATAACGGTGCCACTACCGCGAACTTTTTTACCAACGCGATAGATACAAAAGCACATGGGCTTGAAGCGGTAATAAGCTATCATACAAGCTTTGCAAATGTTCATAAATTAAGGGTAAGCCTGGCCGCTTCCTTCATAAAAAATGAAGTGGAAAAAGGAACCGATGGAATACCCATAATAAAAGCTTCTGACATTCTTATTAACTCGGGCCAGATTGGCAACTATTTTAACAGGGAAGATCAAAGCCGCCTGGAAGTAGTTAATCCTGCCTCAAAAGGTAATGTAACCATCAACTATAGTCATAAGCAATTTGGGCTGATGGTCAGGCTCGCCTACTTTGGAAAAGTGACTTACCTCGATCCGGGCATTAATCCTGCAAATCCCGCTGCATTCCCCATAAATGCATTTACCGGCCAAAAGGAAACTTTGGATCAAACCTTCTCTGCAAAAACCGTAACGGATATATCTCTTAGCTACGACTTAAATAAAAGCTTCACACTCACCGCAGGATCAAATAATTTTTTCGATGTGTACCAGGATAAACACACCCATAGCGGTAACCTCTCATCAGGGAGATTTATTTACAGCAGGCGGGTAGAGCAGATGGGTTTCAATGGCAGGTTTGTTTTTGCCAGAGTTTCATTCAATATTGATAAGTAAGAATGGCTATCAGCTCTCAGCAGGTTAAAACAGCATTGAACTTCCTCCTGATGGCTGATAGCTGAAAGCTAATTAATTATAACTACTATGCCCAACTCAATTCTATCAACCCGGTTAACAAAGGAATATAATGTAAGGTTTCCTTTTGCATCCGCTGGCATGGCTTTTATCGGTAGCACACCCGATCTTGCCATTGCTGTTTGCGAGGCAGGAGGGATAGGGGCCATTGGTGTGGGACCCTTACCTCCTTCGGCAGTACGGTCTCTGGTGAGAGATGTGAAAAAAGCTACCACACATCCTTTCAATGTAAACTTCATTACGTTGTTTGTTAATGAAGATCACATTCATGCATGCATTGAAGAAAAGGTTCCTATTGTTTCTTTTCATTTTGGCCATCCGCCAAAAAAATTTATCGATTTATTACACCACGCGAAGATAAAAGTATGGGAACAGGTAGGTTCCGTTGAAAATGCCAAAAAAGCAGTTGACGATGGTATTGACCTGGTGATTGCGCAAGGTGTGGAAGCAGGCGGACATAACTTCAGCACCGTGCCTGCTTTTATACTGGTACCGCAGATTGTAGAAGCAGTTAAATCTGCATTGGTGCTGGCTGCAGGCGGCATTACCACCGGTAAACAGGTAGCAGCAGCGTTATGTCTCGGTGCGGATGGTGTATGGGTAGGTACCCGCCTGGTGGCAAGCAATGAAGCTTATGCACATCCTGATTATAAAACAAGACTGGTACATGAAGACGGGACAAACACTACGCTTACTCCTATCTTCGGACCGGAACTGCCAGCGTTCAATCCTATGCGTGTGATCAAAAATGGCGTTGTAAAAGAATTCCTTGGAAAAGAAGATTCGGTTCCGACAGATACATCCAATGAGCCGGTGATTGGAAAGACTGTTTTTTTTGGACAGGAATTTATCCTGAGAAGGTTCTCCAGTTTTCTGCCTATCCCAGCTACCGAAGGAAACTTTGAAGAAATGCCGTTTTTGGCCGGACAGGGCGTTGGCCTGATCCATGAGGTTAAACCTGTTAAAGACATTATCAAGGTAATGATGGGCGAGGCAGCCATAATGCTTTCCTCATTTCATGATAAGTAATTATCCGTAACCGCTTTCATCAACATAATTGTCATGAAAACAAACATTCAAAGGCTCTATCAAACCATCAACGGTCCGCTGATTCTCAAACTGGCTTTTCCATCTTTATTGCTGCTATTTTCTTATAATAACCCGGAGCGTACGGGTGTTTCGAAGCCGCCCATAATAAGAAAGGAATTAAAAGTTGACAGTACTTTTCGAAGCATACAAATAGAAGGAGACATTTCGGTGATGTTAACCAACGATCCGGCAGGTACCATCATTATAGAAGGAAAAGAAAATGAGCTGAATAAGATCAGGCCTGTTTTTAAAAATGATGTGCTTTTTATTTATCTTAACCGAAAGAATATTTTTTCTAAACTTACGCTCTACTTATCAGTTACAACACTGCAGGCTATACGATTAAACGGTGATGCGAATATTTCTTCAATTGAATCTATAAAAGCCGATCACCTTCATCTCTCGCTGAATGGCAATATAAAAGTAAAAGTAAATACGGTGGGCCATCTCAGTGTTGATACCCCCGACGATATTGAATTGATATGGAAGTCACCGTCATTAAACAGGAAAAAATAATACGGCTAATCTTCATCAAAAGCAAATAGCGACGGTTTATAACTGCCAGGTTGTGCCTGCCTGGCAGTTCAATCATTTAAAATGAATGACAAACAATATATTTTAAAAGAGATTGTATCTGAAACCGAGTTAGAAGGTTTTCTAAGGCTTCGGTACGATGGTTTTCATGAATCTGCTGCAAGCCTGTTTGTAACCAAAAATAACAATGCCATAGACGTAAATTATTACGATCGCAACGCCCAGCACTATGGAATATATGT
>CAXTDO010000003.1:0-32880 GCA_964242315.1 uncultured Flavihumibacter sp. | reverse complement strand
CGCATCAATCCACCCACGGGTGAACCAAGAGGTGGACTCATTGCAGGTATTTCCTGGCCGATCACTCCTGATCTCCGATGCTGTGTCCAGCCTTCTACCGGGCGCATAAATAAATCAAGGTACTGCTGCTGCGACAGGATGGTTTTGTAGTTACCTGCTGTAAGCGCAGGAAGCGCCGATGCATAACCTGACGCTTGTCCGGCTGGAACACCAAAAGATATCAGAGAGGCGGTAACGCCGGCGCGAAGGCGGTCTGTTGCCATTGCAAATCCTCCCGCCGCAAAACCACGTGCATAAGCTTCTGCTTCAAATAAAAGCTGTTCGGAATAAGAAAATGAAACCTCCGGCAAATCAGGTTTAAGCAGGTTCATGTTCACCAATGCAGATTTGGTGGTGTACGATTCTACAGAATTTAATGGGATAAATTCGCCGGCTGCTGCATCAGGTCCGGGCTGGTAAAAGTAGGGGATGCGGGGATCGTTTAGAGATACCAGAAGATCATAAACCGGTTTCGAACAATACCAGTCTGATTGTACGCCACCCCTGAAAATGGCGGTAAAAGAAAAACGCGGATTCTGACGACCTGGTTCATTGTAATATTTGAAAAGCATGGCATCACCCGTTGAAGCAATTACATCATGGTCTGTAACGAGCTTTCCAATGGCAGCGGCTTTGGAAGCATCGGCATCAACCATATCAAACAATATTCTTAACTTGAGTGAATTGGCAAACCTGCGCCACTTCGCCATGTCGCCACCATAATAAAGATCATTGGGAGCTATGATACCCTTTGTATTTACATTGATCATACTGATCGCCTCATCAAGCAGTTTTAAGCATCCGTTCAACACATCTTCCTGCTTATCGAATTTGGGCCAGTCAGTTTCACCGTTAGCCGCCTGAGAAAATGGAATATCTCCCCACAAAAGCGATGTTTGCGAATAGGCAAAAGCACTTAATATTTTACATTGAGCGATAGCGTTGGTAGGAACAGGCTTGGTGCTTTCAGCAAGCTTAATAGCCACATCCAAATTTTTAAGCACATCTGTGTAGGTTTTCCCCCAGGCGCTTCTAACACGGGTCTGGTCATACTGTGCCTGCTGTAAACCCCAGCGTCCGCCTGAGGCCCACATCTGACTTCCGAGCGCTACCGGCCAGGTAAGTTCTGCTACCCGAAGCAGTGAAAACTGCGTGGATGCACCACTGAACAACAACGCCGGATCTACAGAGGTAGAGCGGTTTGGATCAACATTAATATCACTGTTTTTAAAACAGGAAGTTACCGACATCAGCAAGGATGTTAACAGCAGCAATGAATAATATTTTTTCATACTATAAATCTTTTTGTGTGATTAAAATGATTACCGTAAGGTGAACCTGAGATTAGCACCAATGGATCTGGTACTTGGAATACTTCCGCGCTCCAGCCCTTCGCCAATCAATCCGGTTCCCAATACGTTGGATTCAGGATCTATATGTGGTACGTTTGAATGTATGATCCACAAGTTTCTGCCTTCCACTCCCAGAGCAATATTTCCAAACGGCGTTTTATTGACAAACTTTTTGGAGAAGTTATATGCCAGGCGCACTTCACGGAGTTTGACATACGATGCGTCGAATGTGTTGCTTTCCGGACTAACCGTATTATCCTGTTGCTGCCAGTATTGCTGCATCGATGCCACCGGAACATCATTGGGACGGTATTTGCCATCAGGAGTTTTAATAACACCAGGATCTATTATAGGTTTCCTGTCATTAACAGCGGTCTCTCTGGCCATTCCCGCTTCGCGGATAATACTTACTGTCTGGGAATTTATTACACCTCCCTGACGGATATCAACCAAAAAATTTAATTCAAAATCCTTATAAGAAAATGAATTATTGATACCCAGCGTCCAGTCGGGATAAATGTTACCGAGCGTCTTACGGGCTCCCTGGGTACGCAGGCCGGTAGTTGGATTGATAATTAAATTACCGTCCGGATCTCTCAGCCAGCCCACCCCCTGAATATTAAAAGTCTGTCCCGGTCTTGCAACAACAAAAATACCGAAGCCATCTCCGGACGTAAGTATCAGTTCATTCAAGCCGGGCGCCAGTGATTCTACTTTGTTTACGTTTTTATTAAAGTTAAAAGCGGCATCCCATCGAAATCCGGAGGAAGATTCAATCGGAGTAACAGTAAGCATCGCCTCTATACCCTTGTTTGAAATTTCACCAACATTCAACCGCTTGCTGGAATAACCTGTAGACTGTGGAACGGCAATGGAAATGATCTGATCGTAATTCAGGCTTTTGTACACCGTTAGATCCAGGCCTACACGACCACCAAAAAATTTCAATTCAGTTCCCAGTTCATAAGACGTTTGCCGCTGCGGCTTAAGGTTAACGGGAGGCAGTACATTAGTGGCGCCAAAGGCCGATGCTCCGCCGATAGGGTACAAAATATTGAATGTGTAAATATCGTTTGCCTGTGTAAGCGGGTTGTAGGTAAATGCCAGTTGATAAGGGTCTTCATCGCTACCGACATTTGCATAGTTAGCCCGGATCTTGGCGTAACTTAAAACACCGCTTTTTACAATTCCAAGGTTGGAGAAAGCCTGGGTAAGTACAAAAGACGCACTTGCTGAAGGGTAAAAATAAGAATTGTTTTGAACCGGTAACGTAGAACTCCAGTCGTTACGGCCTGTTACGTTCAGAAATAAATAATCACGAAAGTCGAAACTAACGTCGCCGTATAGGCCGAATATTTCTTTTTTGCTGCTGAAGTTGGATGCGACATTGGATTGGGCATTTGCGTAAGTATACAACTGGTCTATGTTCAGTCCCTGCGAAAGTACCCTTGAACGGCGCACAGTGCGCTGGTTAAACTGATGGCCGATAATTCCTTTTACCGACCAGTCTTTGCTGATGTTACCGGCAGCGCTTGCTATTAAGTCGGTTTGCAATTCGCGTTCAAAGATATCATTGGTTTCAAACTGCCCGTTTAGCCTTCCCCGGGTACCTTTTCTTACAACACTGCGACGGTTCTCTGTAAAGAAATCAGTACCTGCCCTTCCCGTAAGGTTAAGCCATTTAGTTGGATCATAGCTAAGGCTGGTACCTCCGAAAATACGGTCCACGGTATTGGAAAACTTGTTAAAAGTGGTTACCCAATACGGATTATTTTGTACTCCGTTCAGGTCAATGGATCTTGCCAGGTCAGCCGTCCAGCCGGTGGGGACAGCCTGACTGGGCGTGGCATACAGATTGTTTTTTAGTTCATTGATATCAACCGTTGCAGGTATGCCTGTTAAGATGGTTGCAAGGATGTTTTCAGTATTGGAACCCTGTGAGGGACGGCCGTCACTAGTGGAACGTACGTAGTTCACCCATGCCCTTGAAGTGAGCTTATCACCAATTTTTGTTCCGCCATTCAGCGCAATGGTGTTTCTTGAGAATTGAGATCCGGGCACGGTGCCGGCCTGTTTCAGATTGGTGAATGCCGCACGATAGTCACCCGTTTCGCTGGCTCCGTCCGCAGCAACGCTATTGATAATTGTGCGGCCGGTGACAAAAAATTTACCCCAGTTGTCTGAATGGGCTGTTGGAGCAGATGACTCGCCTTTGTAGTCAATTACCGGCCCCTGCATGTTACTTATTTTTGGTCCCCAGCCGTTGCCAACCTGGTTGTTGTAAACGCCTAGGGAGCCTTGTGCATAAATATCCTGCTGATCTGGTGTCCGGAGTACATTGTCCGTCCTGTAAGATGAGTTCACAGAAATGTTTGCTTTTTTCTGACCTGGCTTTCCCCGTTTGGTAGTGATTACAATTACTCCGTTACGTGCGCGGGAACCATATAACGCCGATGCAGCAGCGCCTTTAAGCACGGTCATACTTTCAACATCATCGGAATTGATGTCACTGGCGCGGTTTCCTACGTCAACACCGCCGGTTACCGCATCAGTTTCAGAATTATTAAAGGAGGAATTGGAAATCGGAATCCCGTCAACTACAAACAATGGTTCGCTGGCGCTTGAAATGGAGTTGGCGCCGCGGATCATTACTTTTGTAGAACCCCCTGCAGTTCCTGATTGCTGTGAGATGCGCACACCGGCTACCTTGCCTGCCATGGAATTTAATAAATTGGCATCGCGTGCTTTGGTAAGTTCAGCGCCATTAACTGTTGATACGGCATATCCCAGTTCTTTTTTCTCTCTTATAATAGCGTTGGCAGTTACCACCACTTCGTCCAGGTTATTGAGGTCTGACTTCATTTCAAAGTTAACCGATGAAAGACCGGCGGTTTCAGCCTGTTCCGTTTTAAACCCGATATATGAAAAAACAAGCGTGCTGTTTTTTGAAGGAATCTTAATTGTATAGTCACCATCAATGTTGGTAATGGTGCCAATGTTAGTGCCTTTTATCACAACGTTTACACCGGATAGCGGTTCTTTTGCAGGCGAGGTTACTTTTCCTGAGACCGTTCTGGTTTGAGCATGTACCGATAAAGTGCACACCAGGAAACCCAATAAGTAAAGTAAAGTTTTTCTCATAAGAATAATGGTTATAGATTAGTAATGGTGTTCGTGATTAAGTTCTGATGTCAGCTGTTAACGCTAGTGTTATGTCAAGTATGAACTTACGTATGAAAAGGTAGTACCTAAACTTGTAAGTAAACCGGTCGCACATCTGATGGTTACCTGTAATTTTATATGTGACATAACATTAGTTTATCCGATTTACAGAAATGATCTTTACAGGGTGAATTAAAGTTTGCATTTTTTCTTTTTCGCCTGTTTCTCCCGATTGTATTTTACGAACTATTTCCATACCCTTTGTCACTTTCCCGAAGGCCGCAAAGCCCTGCCCGTCCGGATTTCGACGGCCTCCGAAATCCAGCTCCGGTTGCTTGTTGATACATATAAAAAACTCGGAACCGGCGGATTCAGGAGTGCCTCTTGCCATTGATATTGTTCCATCTTGATGGGTGATGCCGGTTTTATCAGTAGTCTCCTGTGCAATCGGAGCCAGGCGTTTCAGGGAATCATTATAAAGTCCTCCCTGGATTACTTCAATTTTTACTTTCTTATCCGGTTGATTGTTGAGATGTACTACCCTGTAGAAAACAGTTCCATCGTACAATTTTTTGTCAACATAACTAAGAAAGTTGTTAACGGTTACAGGAGCTTTACCGCTATATAGTTCGAGGAAGATATCACCCGCTTCGGTATGCATCATCACTTTTTGAACCTGTGCCTTCACAAATAACATCTGCAACAGGCAAAAAGATGATAATAAAATATACCGGTTAAAAGAAGCCATTGCAGAAAGAGTTTGGATTTCTTAAATCAGAAAGATTCTCGCTGCACAATGTTATTTTTTATAATTGAAAAAATAACATTATCTCCATGCTTGGTTAATTTCTGCAAAAAACTGATTAATTTTTGCGGAGTTGTCTGAACTGTGATTTATTGATTTAATGTAGACTATGAAACAATTCATAGTCTACATTAAATCAATAAATCACAGTTCAGAAATTAGTTCTTCAACCGATCAAACCCATTTTTTTGCAATTCGGCATCTGACATTTGAACGATCTTGATATCCAGGCTTATCGGATCATAGGGCTTATCAGTTGAATCCTTTTTAACACTCACAATCTGATCCACCACATCCATTCCTTTAAAGACATAACCGAAAACAGTAAACTTATCATCAAGTCTGGCAAGACCTTCTTTATTTTGAACGATGTAAAATTGGCACCCGGCTGATAGTCTTTCTTTATTACCATCCTGCCCGGCACCTACTGCTCCGTAAATGTGCCGAAGCTTGGTTTTAAATTCCGGCTTCAATAAGTAAGGTGACTTTGAGAATCCTTCCTTCGTATCAGGACAACCACCCTGGGCAACAAAATCTTTAATGACCCGGTTGAAAGTGAGGGTATCCCAATAGTGCTCATTTGCCAGTTTTATGAAGCTTGCTTTATGGTTTGGTGTCTCATCATAAAGCCAGATGAGTATCTGGCCTTTATTGGTGTTGATTTGTGCTATGGGATAGGTCTTTTGATTTTGCGCTGATGCGATAAAGCAATTACTAAAAATTAATACCGATAATAAAAACCTGTTCATCTGTAAGTATTTGTTGTGGTGATTGATAAGTGAAGTTATATAGAAATGCACATAAATACCTGACTTCTGTTTAAGCTGCGTCCAAATGAGATGCCCCGTATAACAGTACAATTACTTTACCGCATGCAGCTTTTTTGCCATCTTCCCGATAGTTAAACCTTGCACCAGAATGGAAAAAGCTACAATGATGTAGGTGATAGATACAAATTCATTTTTGTACATATTTTCGGGCAATGAAAGTGCAAGCGCTACGGAGATGCCTCCTCTTAGTCCGCCCCAGGTTAAGATACGAAGCTGGTTTCTTTCAAACGGTTTTCTGAAAGACAACATTAATGTGGGCAGAAATACAGACATATAGCGGGCAGCCAGAACGATTACTATCGCTACTATTCCGATACATACAATCTTATAATGAAAGGAAAAGATCAGCACCTCAAAACCGATCAGTAAGAACAACATGGCGTTCAATATTTCATCAATCAGTTCCCAGAATTTCTTCAGGTAATCCTGAGCTACATCAGACATGGCAATTTCCATGGTTTTATTACCGGTGATAATTCCTGCAATCACCATAGCTAGTGGGCCTGAGATATGAAGCCAGTCAGCCATCAGGTAACCTCCCATCACAATGGCTAATGTAACCAATACTTCCACCTGGTACTGATCAATAGACCGTATTAAGTAAAAGCAGGCATTCCCAAGCAATATTCCCCAAACAATTCCTCCCCCTGCTTCCTGAATGAATGTCAGGGCCGAACGTCCGAAAGTAAGATGGTCAACACCTGTTTGCGCAATTTCAAGAATGCTTACAAATATTACTACACCCACACCGTCATTAAACAGCGACTCCCCCGCGATCTTTATTTCAAGGGAAGGTGGGATTTTTGCTTCTTTTAAAATGCCTAACACCGCAATAGGATCAGTGGGAGATATCAACGCGCCGAATAAGAGGCAATAAATGAATGGAACGGGTAACTGAAAAAGGTTAAAAATCAGGTACATCATTCCGCCGATGATACCGGTTGATATTAATACGCCAATAGTGGAAAAGGTTGCGATGGGTATGATTTCTTTTTGCAGCCTTTTCACATCTATATGAATAGCGCCTGCAAATAGCAAAAAGCTGAGCATGATGCGCATCAGCAATGTTTCGAAGTCTATAGACCTGATAATTTTTATTGGCTGGCGTGCAATTTCAGGATTGATAGTGCCACCAATAACGATGATCAGGGAACAAACGAGCGACAACAGCATAATGCCGATGGTAGCGGGAAGTTTGATGAACCGGATATTTACATAACTGAATACAGCAGTAAGAACAATCAGTAAAGTAAGTACACTGTAAAAGTTTATGTTCATATTCACCCTGATTCAAGTTGTTTCACCCCTGTACGCAAGTTTTGATACAAGTGCAGCAGTGACCCTTAATTTAAATTCAGAAATGGTCATGCCGGATTTGTAGATGAAGTTACGGAATGGGAATTTAACCAGTTGATCGGAATATTTATGAAGGCTACTTCATTCCTTCACAATTTTCCCGGACATCATAACACCCTGATTTCCTTTTACTAATATTGTATAAATCCCTGATGGCAGGTGCTGCATAGGAATTGTAACAGTTGTTACAGATCCGTTAATAATGGTTGAATACAGAGGTCTGCCATAAATATTATATAACGTTACGGATACGTTTCGCATGTTAGTCGCTAATTGAACGGTGCATGCAGCAATAACCGGGTTCGGAAAAACGATCATACTATTCTTGCCTGTTTCACAATTGTAACGGGCAGCCTGTATCACTGAGACTTTGTAGTTGCCGTCTATGTCTACGAGTTTCAGGCGGTATAAATAATTACCGGAACTTGATAAAGTAGCGTCAGTATACCGGTACAACGATTGCTCGTTGTTATGCGCTACTGTGGCGAGGGTAATAAAGTTGGTGCCGTTTTCACTCCTCTGTAGTTCATACTGTTTAAAATTAACCGCCCCGGAAACTTTCCATGTTAAAAGCATCTGACAGTCTTTTGGTGTAACTGTAAAGCTGTTAAGGGTTACTGGTAAAATATCAGCGGCCGCGGTTACTGTTGCCGTTCCGCCTGTCAGGACATTAATACCGGCGAACTCAACAAAAGAGATACCATCCTGAACACCTTCAACAGCCGGAACTAAAACTGAATAATTACCATTATTAATATTGTCTGTTGTTACCTGCGAAGGTGAATAAGGATTGCCAATATTACTGATCCATGTAACTTCTGAAACCGGGCCAATATCATTTAGTGAAGTCTTCATATTATAAATATCAGTTTCGTCGTAATAGAAACGAACACTTACCGGTGCATTTAGTCGCACTCCATGCAAATCAACATTCCAATACCGTAGCATTGCCGCAATTCCTTTGGATGCGGTAGTCTGCACCGTGTTTGCGTTATCAGTATTTACATTAATAGTTGCTGAATTACGGGCTGCCGTGTTTGCAGCGCCCCAGCTTATTGCGAATGAAAGTTTTCCAGGCTGACCCGGAATTGCATAATAAGTCCATGTATTGCCGGTACAACCGTCTTGTATAAAAGATTGATTGTTTACAGCCTGTGATGAAAGGATAATTACATTGGCTAAACCTTCATAGGCCCCTCTATCTATAACAGTATTTACTATTCTTGTATGCCCTGTAATGTCGGTGATCGATGCCATAGAATTATTTCCACTGTTGATGGCAGTAGCGCAGGATTTGAGCGTTAAACCATCATCTGCGGTACGCCAGATACCGTCTGCACCTATAGGATTTGATGGGTTGGTGAAATAACTGTATTCAGAAGAAGCGGTATTGTTATTACCTTCATAACCATACTGTGATGTTGTGTGATTAATGTCATACACAGTAGATTCACTTTCATCATAAATACCCTGGCTGCCACGCTGGATGATACAGTTCGTTATAGAAACAAGAAGGTTTCCATTATAACCATATGGGGTTATCAGGTTATATGGAGTGTTGTTATAAAAAGTACAATTTACAATTGACAGGTTACTGATACCGGCTTCAGCGGCGTTATCATAAATCATTTCACTGCTTCCTATATTTCCGGTAAAAACACAATTGCTTATCAAAGGATTACTCATGCCATGATCTTGACAGTCTGTAAAAACAACGGCGCCCTGCATGATATCACCTCCATTGCCCCGAAAAACACAGTTTGTAATTTCGGGGTTTGCTTTGCCGTAATTATCTGCTTTTATGGATATCGCTCCGCCTTTAGCAGGTATCTGACCCACAAAAAATTCAACGTTGATGAATTCACCCAGAGAAAGATTGTTTAAAAAAATGCAATCGTTTATTTTCGGACTACACGCATTTCCCGCTCCCGATCCATCTAACATAATGCCAGCCCCTGAAGTTGCATTAATGAGTTTACCATTAACCATAGCGCCGGGGGCACCCTGGGCATATCCGCCTATGATGGTAAATCCGTCTACAACGGTGGCATTGGTTAATTGCCTTCCTGACGCAGCCACCATCAACAACACATGGTTGCAGTTGTCGCTGTTATTATTTATTATGCCGATATCACCACTGAGAATCGTAGCGTTGTATTTAGGGTTACGAACAGAGAGGTCGGTCTCGTTGCCGTAGTAACCGCCTAGTAACTGAATGGAATCCCTTGTAATAGTAAATGAACTCGTTCTTTGACTGCCGGGTTTGTAAGTGCCTTTAGCAACATAAATAGTATATGCTACAGTGCCTGCGTTAGCAAGAGTTAGCGCCTCAGTAACGGTTTTCTTTGATGTTCCCCAGCTTGTTCCATCGCCGCTGTTGGTTACTCCTCCATCCACAAACAAATTCACCGGTGGATCAATCAATAACACATTGTTGTGTTCCAGGAAATTGGAAGTGCTGCCGGCAGTGAGCGCAAAATTTTTCAACGTACCGTTTTGTAAATTCGGACTGCGGTCAAAAGCATTGGTGATAGTAGCATTGTTGCCATTGCTTACTCCCTGGTTAAAATCATAATATGCAAGAAGATCAGGATTATTAACAGTTGTAATATCATTCATATCAGACATTATCTGTACACCTGTTCTTTCAACGTTCCAAATCCTGACCTCATCTATCAAGCCTTGCCAATTTTCATTGGAAACAATGTCGCCTGTAGCGCCTATACGAGGTGTCGTTGATGATACTGCATTGTTGAGACCGGTGCTAATCCTGTTGAGAAAAACTCCGTTTAAATAAATGTCTGCTTTCAAAGTTGTAATTATGACAGACACATGCACCCATGTATTAAAAGAGAAAGGGAAAGGAACAGTGGAATAGGTGGCGCCATTCCATATTCCGATAGTATTATTAGCAGCCATGTGCAGGCTAAACCGGGTTCCTGTATCTGTTTTTTCTGAGAAGAAACAGCGATTGTATGTCGTAAACAATGGCTTCAGCCACATTTCAACCGTTCCTTCTGTAAATTCCATATGATTGCGGCGATCCGGGATCTCTATGTAACTTCCTGCTGCATTAGCACTGCCATTAAAGCGTAATGCATTGTTTGATGATTGCCCTATGACCTGAGAGTGGGAAAACAAGGAATAATAAATACAGAAAGCGTAAATTTTTTTCATAGGATTGGAATTGCCGACCGGAAATAATGCAACGTAACTCAAAATTACACTAACGAATAATTACCAGCAGTCTTGTGCGTATAACAGATAAATAGGGGTATTGAATTAGTAAACCCGGGAAAAATTACTATGACAATGTAGTAATTAACGTGAATGCCGGATAAGCGTTCAGACTTATAGGGAGTCTGTTCAAAAGTCCATAGAGTTCTTGGTACAGTTTTTATTGCAGCGACCTAATCTATAAGGTTTGAATTGTTAGGTCTTACACCACCGGTTCAACCTTATAGGTTTGATGGCAAGGTCGTGCCAGTTGTCAGTTTTACGACTGCACAGTTACTCGTTTAATAGAAGGCAATACCATGATTTTAGACCTAGAAGGTTGAACCGGTGGTATAGGACCGAACAATCTAAACCTTATAGGTCGCTGGCTTTTACCTTCATCTATTAATCTTTTAATCGTAAGTAACGCAAACACCCATACACAATTGTACTTTTAAATAGAAAAGATTACTTCGAAGTTCCTAAGTCAACGATATTAATTGATAACAAATCTTTATATTACTATTTGGAATTAAACGGATTTACAAAAATTAAAGAAGTCATGATCGAAAAAATGTTACTAATTGCAGCGGTTTTTATTAGTATGCTTGTTCCTTTCAAATCGGCGGCGCAGGTAAAGAATAAAATAGCAGTAAAGTTCGACAAGCCCACTGCAGCCGTTCAGCCAACCATGTGGGGTATTTTTTTTGAAGATATTAATATGGGTGCTGATGGTGGTTTATATGCCGAACTGGTAAAGAACAGGTCTTTTGAGTTTTATAATCCGCTGATGGGATGGACCATCAGCGGTAAACATCATACGGAAGGGGATATGCTGGTGGTAAACAGGCAGGAAGCCAACACAGCCAATCCGAGGTTCCTTCGTGTTAATTCTTTATTTGGTGCAAAAGGCGATCTTGCTATCACCAATGAAGGCTTTAAAGGGATGGGTATTAAAAATGGTGTGGGGTATGATTTCTCAGTGATGTATCGCCAGCAACAGCCCGGCATAACACTGAATGTGGAACTGGTGAATGCCAACGGCGACATCATTGGCAGTACTTCCTTAACGCCTGCCGGCAGTGTAAACACCTGGCAAAAACAATCGGTAAGCTTTAAGGCAACAGCTACTGAACCTAAAGCCAAATTAAAGATAGGAATTGAAGGTAAAGGAACTACTGATCTTGATATGATCTCACTTTTTCCGCAGGACACCTGGAAAAACAGGCCGGGAGGAATGCGTGCAGATATGGTGCAGAAACTTGCTGACCTTAAACCAGGCTTTATCCGCTTTCCCGGCGGTTGTATAGTAGAAGGCCATGACCTTGCAGTTCGCTATCAATGGAAAAAAACCATCGGGCTTCTGGAAGAACGCCAGTTAATTGTAAACAGGTGGAACAGCGAATTTGCACACCGGCCTGCACCCGATTATTTTCAATCTTTCGGCCTTGGCTTCTTTGAATATCTTCAACTGGCAGAAGACATTGGCGCGGCACCCTTACCTATACTGAACTGCGGAATGGCCTGCCAGTTCAATACTGCTGAAGTGGTTCCCCTTGATCAGTTAGACCCTTATGTACAGGATGCTTTAGACCTGATAGAATTTGCAAACGGAAGTACCACCTCTGCCTGGGGCAAAATAAGAGCAGGTCTCGGCCATCCCGCACCTTTTAACTTAAAGATGATGGGCGTAGGCAATGAGAACTGGGGACCGCAATATGTAGAGCGCCTTAAAATATTTACAAAAGCTATCAAAGACAGATACCCCGATTTTAAATTAATCAATAGTTCCGGCACTGACCCTAACGGCGAAAGGTTTGATTACCTGAATGGTGAACTGAGAAAGATGCATGCCGACTTCATTGATGAACATTACTACCGCCGTCCCGAATGGTTTTTGGAGAATGCCAAACGTTATGACAACTATGATAAAAAAGGATCGAAAGTGTTTGCAGGAGAATATGCTGCACAAAGCGATAAAACAGTAAGTGTAAACAATAAAAACAACTGGCAGACGGCCATTGCAGAAGCAGCTTTCATGACAGGCCTGGAACGCAATGCCGATGTGGTGCAGATGGCATCTTATGCCCCGTTGTTTGCTCATGTAGACGGATGGCAATGGACCCCCGATCTCATCTGGGTCGACAACCTTCAAACTTATGGTACGCCTAATTACTTTGTTCAAAAGTTATATTCTACCAACAAAGGAACAAACGTGGTGCCTATAGAAATGAATAACAAGGCTATTGCAGGGGAAGACAGCTTATATGCCTCTGCAACGATAGATAACAATACCCATGAATTAATCATCAAACTGGTGAATGCTTCAGGTAAAGAAAAAAGCACCAGCCTGTTTCTTGACGGAGAAAGTAAGCTCTCGCGTGAAGGATCTGTTACCATATTAAAAGGAAACTCTTTAGAAAAAGTCAATTCATTTTCAAATCCCACTGAAGTAAGTCCTGTAACAAAGCCGATTCAGGTAAAAGGTAAAAACCTTGATATGATACTGGAACCATATTCTTTTTCAGTGATTAAAATACCAATGAATAAAAATAACTCCACTGCGGCGATTGTTTCAGGTAGCAGGTAAGCCTACGTTATTAGTTTAACTCATATGCATTTCATAAACCATTCACTTAATCGTTTCATGCAACAACTGCCATCCTTCTTGTCTATCTCTCCGCCATACATGCATGTATACAGAGGAGGAAACGGTTTTCTCATTTGAAACCGGAACCATCTGACAAACACCATACACTACCCCTAAGTCGTTGGAAGAGGCAGTATAAGATTGTTGCGGCTGAAAAATAATATGCTGTCTTTTTAATTCAAGAACCTCTTTTGAAGCCGCTGTTACAAAAGGCTTCATGTGTGCGCGGAGAATATGTGCGCCGGGGTGTAAGTATTTTTTGTATAAAGCAGTGGAACCTTTATTCATGGCATCCGCAAATGATTCATCAACTGCCATCAAATCTGTAGTTGCCTTTAATGATGCAATATTTTTATCCGGTTCAATCAACTGCATTGTGTCCTGTTCTTCTTCCGGCGGATCATAAGAGTTGCCGAGGTCAATTAAAAATTTCCAATGACCATCGGGCTGTTTTTGCCAGACTGTTGCAAAATTTCCAAATGCTACGTCTTTACCGGCCATACGGTAAATCCACGGTCCCGTGGTATAACCAAGATCACCTGAAGCGGCAATAGCACCAAATGTAGGTGCCCAGATTAATTTTCCGGAAGTATCAGCTATACGCTTTTCATATACCGGAATTCCTTTAACAAATTGTCCCTGAACGTCAATTACAGACTTATCGCACATATTGGCTAAAAAGGCATCGCGTACGCTTTTTTCAATTGCCATTCTGGCGAATGATTTTTCTGCTTTAATCAGTTCGGTTCCCGAATGTTGTGCATGAGCATACAACAAAGCATGTATGCAAACGAATGTTATTATAATTGTCCTGTTCATGTTAATCAAAATATAGACCTTAAAGTAAATTTAAGTGCTGGTATGATACCATTACATAAATGTCTGTTATTTCAATATTACATCAACCACATAAGTATGCGGTAGGCCAGAAGTTGTTGCTTATAATATGTGTGAGAAAGAATGCCAATATAGTTTGTCATCTCAAAAAGCAGGCTTTGTGCTTTTTGAGATGACAAAAGAAAATTATCACCTTAAAAGGATTAAAGTTTGTAAAAAGACTTACTTAAAGCACCATATTTTGTTGTTATCTTATAGTAATAAGAACCTGCGGGTAGCGTGTAAACCCGTGTTTTAATGGAGTTGTTTCCCTGTAGCAGCGTTACTTGCTGAGACGACTGCACCTTACCATAAATATCCACTATTGAAACCGTGGCCTGTACGTTATCGTTCTTACTATAAATAACCGCCATTACATTCTCATGAGCCGGAACAGGATAAAGTGACACAACCGTTACCTGAGCATCATTTGTTGGAGCGTTCTCCTCTACTTTAACGGGCACGCACACCTTGCTTTCACAACCTTTTGCTGTTTTAATAGAAAGACACACTTCATAGTTTCCGTAATGGGGGAACTCATGTGCAGGTGATATATCATTACTTGCAGCGCCATCACCAAAATTCCATTTCCTTTCAATTATATTATCATTGGCTGTTATTGTACTTTTGCTACTGTTAAAGCGGAATTTTTTCGGCGTCAATTTTTCAAAAGTAAATGTAGCGGCGCATGTCGGGGCACTGGCGATACATAAAGTAAAGTTTACTTCCACAACCTTTGTGGAAGATACTTCTTTTTCCTGCACTAATATTTGTCCATCGCAGTTTACCACGCTAAGGCGGGATTTTTTTATGTCGCCACCGGTACAGGTCATCTCCTTAGAATAAAACCCATCATTATTGGTGACTGTGGTTTGCTCACTACACGAGGTGCTTGCTGAAACAAAATATGTGGCAATTTTAACGGTAACGTTTTTAGCCGGCGCGCCATTTGTCAATGTTACATGACCTTTGACTGTTATCGTATTAGCCTGAATGTATGAGGTGGTAAAAAATATACAAAAAACGAAGAGTGTAAAGGATTTTATCATGGCTTTGCAATTTGTTTTAAAATGAATACTTATAAGAAAGAGACCCACTATTGATAGTTTGGTTGTGTAAGGATTAATATATATTGTGTATTTACAAATGAAAATTTATTCCTGCGGCTACACCAACAATGTTGAGACGGGTTATTACAGGGCGTGTTTCCGTTGCATCTGATAATGCAAAGCGGGCATACGGGGCCAGCGTTATTCCCATTGCTTTATTAAGATAATAGTCGAGGCCCAACTGCATACCTCCATCATAATAACCGGATTTCAATCCCAGAATATTGTTTGAATACGTATGTTCAAGAGATTGAACGGTTATAATTTTTCCGCTTGTTTTAAAATTAGCCGATACGAATAGGGCAGGCGTAAGGCCGAATTTTCTGATCTTTGTATGATAGGCAAGGCTTACCGGAACAGAAAGGTATTTTACGGTGCTCTTTGAAGATAAGGTACGTAGACTATCAGCCGCTGCCGGGCGGGGCAACGCTTTTATAGCATAGTAAGCATAGCCCGATGATGTACTGATGCGGTAGTTTATATTACCATTGTTATCTCTGCGGGCAACTAACGGTTTGGCGTAAATGTCCGTAATCAAAACAGTGTGGCCTATACCGGAACCGACACTCCAGTTTCTACCAATACGTCGTGAAAGCAGCAACTGAGTTGTGTTCGAAATCCTGTTCTTTTCATGGTTCTTTATTTGCTGGTAATTATCCTCTCTGAAATCAGGACGATTTGCAGTTAAATAATTTGATACTTTGTCCCGGCTATAGTATACAGCGGCTGTATAATTTCCCTGGTAGATACTTCTTGTGTGCGATTTATATCCGTTTCCGGTAACTGATTTGGTTATGTTAACACCGTTGATGCTGAGCCAGGTCATCAGTGCATCTGTATTTATTTCTAATAAATTCAGCGAAGTGCCTACTGAGGCAGCCTTAAGATCGCTGGTTCTTTCTATTGGTAATACAGCGGTTAAAAAGCTGGTACTTGTTGAATCCATGTTATTTTTTGATGGCAATCCTGTGGAAGCAAGAGCGTCATGCTCAATGTAACCCGGTCTCATTTCTATTGTGTTGCCTTTTTGTATGTTTTTTATTTTTCCGGGTTGTGGTGCAGTTGCCTTATATAAATGACTATTACTTACTCTTTGCTCAGATAACGGGTTATTATAGACAATGGAATTTTTATTATGTCCGGATGTTGTTCGTTCCTTTTTATTGATATCTGAGTAAATCTTTTCTATGGTTTTTATTGTGTCGCTTTCTGCAATCGAACCTGAAGCTGTGGCTATGTTTGAGTCAGTTTTATCGATGGCGGGCGTTTGCTTTTTTGTTTTAATGGTTAGTAAGTTGCCGGGATTATTTTGAATATCCCAATGGCCGGTATTCTCTGAAATAGATGATGAATTGCTTTTATTGCCAGGATGCTTAACATGTAATTCCAGTTTTTTAACCGTGTTGTTATATCTCCATGTTATAAGAAAACAATAAGTACCTATTGCAATTGAAAATACAAAAAGCAGTAAAGCGGCCCACTTCCATTTTTTATATTTTTTGGTTAAAGATGTCATATTTCTTTTTTGTAAATCTTTTTCAAGATTTACCCACACTTTAGCAGACGGAAGCTCGGAATGCTTTTGTGTAGCCTTTTGAAATAAATGATCTATATGCTGATGCTCATCCATTCTAATTGATATTTGATTTAGCGGTCTTCAAGCTTGTCGTCACCGCTTTTTGAAGTATAAAACGGGCAGCCGAAAGATTTGACTTGGAAGTACCCTCTGTTATGCCGAGTAATGCAGCAATCTCCCTGTGTTTCAATTCTTCAAAAACAAATAAATTAAATACCAGTCTGTAAGCCGGAGGTAATTGCTGTATTATATTAATCAGTTCCTTTGTTCCCAATCTCGACAAAATTTCCTCGTGTGTTGTTCCTGGTATTTCTGTTGAATTTACATCTACAACAGGATGCAATAGTCTTTTTCGCCTGTACTTCCTTAATGCGCAATGAATCATTATCTTTCGCATCCATCCTTCAAAAGAACCTTTATTTTTATATTGGTGTAAAAAATCAAAAACTTTCATAAATCCTTCCTGCAACACATCTTCAGCTTCTTCGCGATTGGTGCAATACCGCAGGCAAACCAAAAACATTGGCTGCATAAACAGGTTATACAATTTAGTTTGTGATTGTATGTCTCTTTTAATACAGCCATGAATAAGCTCTTCTGTAGCTTCCAATATATAGGTATGTTTCTTTAAGAGTCCATTTAAAAATAATTGGTTGGGTCTTCATCAAAAATTATCTGAAATAAATGTACGGGTTACATTGAGGTGATCTAACATATTTATGTGATTGACCTGCCTGCTTTGTCAACGGATATTTGCGTTCTAAATAATTATACCATGAACCGAATTTATTCTTTATTATTAGCATCAATCGCAAGCCTTGTATTATCTTCCTGTCATAAGGAACCTGTAAAAAATGTTCCTCCGGGAGGAAATACAGGAGCGCTTAATCAAATCAGCCGTGTTCAAACCGGACAGTATGTTACGAGCATTGTTTACAATACGGATACCACTGTTAAAGCTATTCACTTTACAGATAATACTTCGGATATCCGGGATAGTATCTTATTTTATTATCAGAACAATAAGCTTGTAAAGGCAGAAGAACCCGCGTATCGCTTTGTATACAACTATGAAGGCAACCATGTTAGCAGTATCATTTTTTCTGATAAAAAGGATCATCCATACCACCATTACAAATTTAAATATGCCGGAGACGATATTATAGAAACCATTACCGATATTCAGCAAAACGGAGAATTAAAACCATATGTAAGGAACCTTTACAGCTACTCAACGCCAGGGAATGAAAGCAAGGGCGAATATTTTATGTATGACAATGGTAACTGGAGGAAAATAGCAGAGAAGCGTACCACCTTAAGAGATAATCACCAGAATTGTTCTTCCTGGCTGGATACCTATCCGTTTCTGCTTGCAACACGTAACAGAGGTAACAATCCTATACATGAAGAATACCTGGATGTAAATGGGATACCGTATCGTGTTATAGAGTACGCTTATACCTATGATGCTATGGGAAAACCTATTAGTATTAAAACTACTACAACAGAAGAAGGCAGGCCTGCAGTAGTGACCACAAGCACCTTGTCATACCTTTGATTTAAAGGTGTAGCTTCAAAAGGCGTTACCAACATAGTGCAAGTTTCTGAATCGGCAAGCTCACTATGCAATCAGCAGGCGTTAATGTTATCCGGCTAACAACCGCGCGCTGTCGTTACTTTCTTAACAGGCGCCATGCCAGGAAAAACACTACACTAAAAATAATCGCTTCCCAAAACAGCGTAACCAACAGGAAAGAAATTAATTGCCAGCTACCTTTTTTAATTCTTTTTTTTAATTGTTTTTTTCTGGTGATGTTAGGCAAACTGGTATAAATAAAACGGAAATGTTTATTTTTAATAAAGACATCGGGAATAATTACCGGTAATTTTAAAAACTTAAAGTACTCAAAATCCTGAACCTTGATCTGGTGTACCGGAAATAAACATTTAAAGCAATACCATACAAATTCAATGCAGCTAAGCTGGTTAAAATCAGTAAAGTTAAAATCCAGGTCGTAAGCTGTCTTCAATAAAGACCTGGCACGCTCCAGAATAACCGGTGCATATTCTTCTTCAAATTGCTGATCGGATTGTAGCAGAGTAGCTGCTGTTTTAGGACTGGCTTTTTGAACCATGCTATCGAATACCGTAAGTTCACGATGATTAAGATGCGGTATGTCGGTTGTTGAACGGAGGTCATCTATAACATACTGGCGAATGTTTACCACATCGTGGTTGGTATTAAAAGAAAACCTTAGAAAGGCTACATCATCACAAACTAAAAATTCTTCGAGTGTACTCATATGCACGCCATCTTTGCCTTCGGCATGGTACACATGGTAGTTGTTATAAGCGTCACGGTAAACGATTCCTACATGAGAGAAGTAACTGTTCTGAGAAAAAATAAGGCCATCAAGGTAATTTGTATACCTCCTTAACACTATATCGCAGTTCTTTATTAAAGGAGCAATCGTTTTGAAATCAATCCTTTTGCTTGCTTTTTTATTTGCATCGGTATAAAAATGAAATGGGAAAAGCCGGTTGTACCGGCAATGGGCCAATAAGTCTCTGAATTTGAAATTTTTCTTGTTCCTAAAATAAAATAAGCCGTATGATAAATATGGTGTAAATGCAATTATAAATGACACCACTATTCCATATATCGTCAGCTTCCAGTCTTTAACAGTTATATATTTCAGGATAATAGTATCAAATATCTGCAAAAGGACTATATACAAAACAAGAAAACTACTGCATATTAAAATTAATTTCCTCCATATAAAAGCACTATAGTTTTCAAGAGATTTCTTCTGACTTTCCATTGTTAGACTGGTTATTGTTAAATTTAAATAAAAGAGTCATCAGGATGTTTTTATTTAAAAAAATAATATTCTTTGCAGGTGTATTAGTAACCTGCTCTATATATGCGCAATCGCCCGCACCTGGGAAGGGAACTGCAAATAAATTTTTGATAGGTTCACTGTCATATTTAAAAACAGACAGAAAAGACCTTTCGATCAAAGAGGTATATGACAGGTACAACTCCGGTGATTTCAAACTCTTCAACCAATCCGTGCTTAATGCCGGGATAGCCAACCAGTACTACTGGATTCACTTCAATATCAACGGCAAACCCACCGTGCCACACAGCCTCATCATTGATATCGACAACGCCCGGCTAAACGAACTGGAATTATTTGAAGTAGGAAACAATGCCACCCGGTCTCTTGGAAAGCTGGGCGACTTCTATCCTTTTAATCAACGGTCCATCGTTCACAAGGGCTTTTTGTACCAGGTAGTTGTATCACCTGATCAGAAAAAAGACTATTTCCTGTTCATAAACCAGGTAGGACATGCTTTTGTATTGCCCATTAAAATTGCAGACTCAAAAAGTTTCAGGTCTGTTACTTTCAAAGATTACCTGTTCGACGGGTTTACTTACGGGCTGCTGCTGTTTGTAGCTGTTTTAAGCCTGTTGTTTTTTATTACATCCAAACATGCGCTTTATTTATATTACAGCTTGTATATAATTACCACAATAGCCTGGTTCCTAAGTTATTTCGGATTAGGATACCAATACTTGTGGCCAAACATGCCATCACTCAATACATCTATGGCTCCCTGTATGGCTGGGATAAATGTACTATTAAACTTGCAGATATGCCAGATTTTATTGAGATTATTAAAAACCAATCGTATCCTGAACCGGTTGGCTAATTATACCAAGGTGGCGCTCTTTTTAGTGGCAGTGTTTCCTATTGCTTATAACCTAAATGCGCATGGGTATGCTGTGAATTTTTCGTACCTGATGCTCTTTTTATGTGTTATTTTATTAGCCATGCTGGTGGTGTCATTTTCTGTAACTTATTATGCGTTTAAAGGATTGATAGCGGCAAAATTTTATTTCTTTGCCAGCCTGTTGAAAGGCCTGAGTATCACCAACCTCGCCCTGCTGGAACTGGGTGTAGCACCGGCTTTTTATAATATGGAAGCGTCTTTACAGATCGGGGTTTTTGTTGAGATAGCGCTGCTTACTTATGCGCTTGCAACAAGGTACACCAACTATAAAGTCAACACATTTGAGAAGGTGATAGAAGCGCATGAAGCGGAGCGATCGTTGCTCTCCAAAGAAATTCATGACGGTATTTCCAGTGCACTTACAGGCATAAACTATGGAATAAAAAATTTTACGCGAAACATTGATCACCTGCCGGCTGATAAAATAGCACAGTTAAAAAAGATATTTGAGGAACTCAGCAAAGTACAACTGGAAGCCAGGAATATTTCTCATAATACCATGCCTGATTATATTAAAAACAGTACCATTACAGATATTGTAGAAAAGCATGTTGAAGAAATACAAAATAAAGCAAAAAGCCATTCGGAAGGAGGTGACGTTGTACAAATAAATTTTTCTGCCAATGAACAACCGGTTACCTTTTCGGAGGCGGTTAAGCTGAATATCTTCCGTATCATCCAGGAGGTGCTTGTCAATATCCTCAAGCATTCGGAAGCAACAAACGCCGATATTATTTTTTCATTCAACAAAAAAGAAATGATCATCATCGCAGAAGATAATGGGATAGGATTTGTACATTCGAACAGTGAAGATGTTACAGGGATGGGACTAAGAAATCTCCGGTCGAGAGTGGAATTATTAGAGGGACGTTTGCTGATAAAGTCTCCAATACACAAGAGGGATGCGTCATCACAGATGCATACACAGGTGATACAGTTTGGAACGATGATAAAAATTACGATCCCCTATAAAAATAATTTATTTAAAAGTACCAGTTATGACTACTGAGAAGAAGTATCAGTTTATAATTATTGACGATCATCCGTTTATCCGCGATGGCATCATAAATTTTATAAGCGCCGATGACAGGTTTGAAGCGATCGGCGAATTTGCCGATACTCGGTCGGTACTTAACTCAAGCTTCAACGGACGTCCCGATGTTATCATTCTTGATCTCAATTTACCGGGCATGGACGGAGAAAGGTCTTATCCACTACTGAAAAATAAATTCCCTGCTTGCAAGATTGTGGCATTTACTCAGTATGAAGGGC
This sequence comes from uncultured Flavihumibacter sp., assembly GCA_964242315.1. Taxonomy (GTDB): domain Bacteria; phylum Bacteroidota; class Bacteroidia; order Chitinophagales; family Chitinophagaceae; genus JADCRZ01. The sequence goes on along the minus strand of CAXTDO010000003.1, from coordinate 10,839 downwards.
GGGATAAAGAATTAAGCAGGCTGGGGTTTGATGGTTATATTGTGAAATCGGAAAAAGATTCTTTACTGGAAGCGCTGATAAGCGTATTGAATGGATTTAAGTATTTTAAGAACGATGATAAAAACAACGCCGACAAATTTGTACTCTCAGAAGAAATGGATAATTTTCTTAGGGTTAAACAATTAACCAAACGTGAGCTTGAAATTGCTCGTTACATGATGCAGGATTTTTCCAACAAAGAAATTGGCGAGAAAATATTTATCTCTGAAAGCACGGTTGAAACGCATCGGAAACATATTAAGGAAAAACTGAAGGCAAAAAACAAACGGGAGCTCCATGCTATTTTAAGGGGTTATGATTTTAACTCATAGCCCGGTACGTTTTTTTTAAACACAGAGTGCACAGAGGGAGGAAACACAGAGAACACAGAGGAAACCCTCAGCGCCCTCTGTGTTTCCTCCCTCTGTGCCCTCTGTGTTTAAAAAAAACTCGCACAAATATGTGATACACTATCTCTGGACATCTTATATTTTTAGCATCATGAGGTTTCTTCTTATAGTACTGCTATCACAAAGCTTTAACAGCCTCCACGCCCAGGAGTATATCTTCAACCACCTCACCACCCGCGATGGACTGGCTTCAAATACTATCCTTTCCATGTACCAGAATGAAAAAGGCTATCTATGGATAGGAACTGAAAACGGATTACAACGATATGATGGTTATCATTTCACAACTCCTGCCACCCTGGCTGTAAGAAGACCGGTGAACCAGATCCTTGAAGACAAAGATGGAACCATGTGGCTTCGCATGGGAAGCACCGTGGGAATTTTTGACGCCTCAAGATTTACTTTTAAGGAAACAAATATTGAAGAAGACGTTAACCGTGAATCGCCTTTTTTTGAATTGCAGCGCGATGCGAAAAGGAATGTCTATTTAATAGTAAGAGGAGCCGGATGCTTTTATCCCAATAAAGATAAAACAGCGCTCAGTAAGAAGAATACACCATTTCAGGTACCGGCGGATTTAAATATCATCAGTGTTGCAGATGATACAATTAATCATCGTTATTGGATTAATGCCAGCGGAGGGTTAGGATACTTTGATAAAGCAGCAGGGAAGTATTATTCGTATAACAACAATCCGTTACACCATCCATTACTGGCTGATAAACGTTTAACTTCCGGTATTTCACAATTCTTTATAGACAGCCGCAGGCGCTACTGGATAGAAAGATGGAACGACAAAGGGTACATGGAATATTATTGCTATGATGAAAGAAAAGAATGTTTTAATGCCGATACTGCCGGCCTGGCCGAAAGCAGTAATAGCGGTTATTACGATATCTATAAGTTCAGCGAGTTCAATGATACCACGGTTATGATCTACGGATTAAACTGTATGAGCATGCGGGAGAACGGTCGCTTCACCAAATTCTTATATCCTGATTATTCTCCTTACAGTATTCAGTTTAATGTGGTGTACGACGTGCTGGAAGATCGCGAACATATTTTATGGGTGGCCACCGATGATGGCCTGTACAATACCATGGCAAATGTCAATGCCAACCGGCATTTAACATTAGCACAAAAAAAAGGCCGGTCAAGTATTAACTGCCTGATGCAGGATGAACAGAAAAATATATGGATCGGTACCTGGGGCAGGGATATTATTGTGGTAGACTCCAATCTCATAAACCGGGAAAATGTCATGAGATCATTAGCGATGATTGTGGATAAGAATTCAAAAATGGTCTGGGCATTGCATCAGCATAGCATCACAAAAAAGATCTGGATAGGATGCCAGGCAGGAAAGTTAATGGTGTATGATCCAAAACGAAACAAAGTAACGGTAAGGCAGCCCCGGCAGTTCGATCGTAGTACCGTGCGTCAGATTGCGGAAGACCGGCAGGGCAGATTATGGTTTGGTTTGCAAAGTGGTAAGGTATTCTGGTATGAACCAAATGGCAACCATAACGATGTACTACAATTTCGTGAGGTACATCACTTCGATGGATTTATTAGTAGACTGAAGATGGACCGGAAAGGAGATCTATGGGTAGCGGTTGCCGGCAAAGGAATCAATGTAATAGATGTAAAAACGGGCGCTATATTTAAAACCTATGTTGACACCCGGCAGGGTGGAACGCTGTCCGGCAATGATATAAGGGATGTCCTTCCCTTAAATGATTCTATCTACCTGCTGGCCGGAGACCGGTTAAATGTATTAAACGTTCATAGCGGTTTTGCAAAAATCATTTCATTGTACGATAATTTTCCATTGGGTAAAATCAACTCTCTTCAACCGGGTATCCTGGATGAATGCTGGTTAAGTACCACGAACGGTATTTTCCGGTATAATATACGATCGGGCAATCTTATTAAATACAGTCAGTGGGATGGGCTTATTACCGTATTTAACCAGAGTTATTTGATGGAAAACAGCCTGCGTTTACATAATAACAAACTGATTTTTGCAGGCAACCAAAACCTGGTAATGTTTGACCCGTCGCGTTATAAAGGAGTGGCCATTCCCCCAGATGTACAGATCACCGGCTTTCAGCTCTTTAACAAAAACCTGCCGGTAGATTCCATTACGGCAATTAAAAACATGCACCTGGGTTACGACAAAAATTCATTTACCATTGATTTCGCCTCATTGAGTTTTACCCAGCTTGAGAAACTTACCTATGAATATAAACTTGACGGGGTAGATAAAGACTGGATTCAGGTTAAACTGCCACAGCCCGTTAAATATTCGTTGCTTCCGCCGGACGATTACCAGTTTATGGTGCGATCAAAAAACAGTGAAGGCGTTTATTCTAAAAATATTACCATGCTATCTCTTACGGTATGGCCGCCGTTCTGGAAAACATACTGGTTTCTTGCGCTGGTTATAATGTCAATTGTCAGTTTGTTGTATTATCTACACCGGTTACGGCTGCAGCGGCTATTGCATGTAGAACAGGTGCGAAGCAAACTGGCTCGCGATCTTCATGATGATATGGGATCTACCCTCACTACCATCAATATTCTAAGTAATATGGCATTGCAGCAAAACGTTTTAGACGACCGGATGAGTAAAAACTTTATGTCTAAGATCAGCGAAAACACTTCACAAATGATGGAATCAATGGATGATATAATCTGGAGCATCAATCCCCTAAACGACAGCATGGGTAAGGTTTTGGCAAGAATGAAGCAGGTTGCCGGTACCGTATTCGAATCAAAAGGTATCGACTATTCATTTGATGCCGATGATACGGTAAAACAACTGAGCTTTACAATGGAATGGCGGCGGGAGATCTTTCTCATTTATAAAGAAGCGGTTAACAACATTGTTAAATATGCACAATGTACTAACGTAAATATTGTGCTCCAAAAAAGTAACGGATCTTTTGTAATGATGATCTGGGACAATGGAGTTGGCTTTGATCTGCATACAAATAAACACCTGGCGCCAACACGGGGTAATGGGTTCATCAATATGCACAAGAGAGCTGAAGCAATGAAGGGCGGGCTGCTTATCACCTCCAGGCTCGGGGAGGGAACTGAGGTGAGGTTGTCTATTCCTTTGGTGTAGTGAGTTAACTATTTACCAATCCACTTCTTAAAGTTACCCACCTTATCACGGGAGACGATCACTTCTTTGTTGATGTCAGGATGCAACTGAAGCACCAGCCTGCTGTTAACATAATCATGCATCTGGCCTATGCTTTCAACGGAAATGATAAAAGAGCGATTAATGCGAAAAAATCTTTTTGGATCGAGCTGCGGTTCAATATCATCCATTGTGTAATCGATTATGTAGCGTTTGTTATCTTTTGTCTTAAAGCAGATCACACGGTCATCCACATAAAAATAGGCTATGTTATCGGTTTCTACAGGCAGGTGTTTCTGTCCCTGCTTCACCAGGAAGCGCTGCCGGTACTCCCGCGGTTGAAACTGGCGGTGCATATCCTGAAGCAATGATTGTATATTGATGCCATTAAAATCTTTTGAAGCCGGTACTGCCGGAACCATAAACCGTTTATACTTATCAAAGGCCGCTTTAAGATCCGCTTTCTGCACAGGTTTCAGCAGATAGTCGATACTGTTCACTTTGAAAGCTTTCAGCGCGTACTCATCATAGGAGGTAGTAAATATTACTTTACTTTGGATATCAATACGGTTAAAGATCTCGAAACTTTGTCCATCGGTTAGTTCAATATCCATAAGGATTATATCGGGCTGGTCGTGTTGTTGCAGCCATTCAACCGTTCCGGAAATGCTTCCGGCACATCCAATTACTTCGGCATCGCTTTCTACTGCTGATATGATATACATCAACTTTTCTACTGCCAGGTCTTCATCTTCTACTATCAGTATTTTCATACGTGTGTGTTTTAATTAGTGGAAGCGTAACTGTAAAAGTGCTTTCGGTTTCAGTAATGACAATATTTAATTGTCCTAGCAATTTATATTTAGCTGCTATATTGGTCAATCCTATTTTACTGGAGGGCAGATTGATAACTTTTTTTCTCAGATTATTTTTCACCGTTAAATTATCTTGATTATCTGTTTCCAGTATAATTTGCAGTGGCTGCGATTTATCAATAATATTATGTTTAATGGCGTTTTCAACAAGCATCTGAAGCGTAAGCGGCGGCAGCAAACGGTCTTTGCAATGTTCTTCAATATGCATTACCATCTCGATAGCGCTGCCGTACCTGGTTTTCATAAGGTGAAAAAATGACTGGATGAATTGCAGCTCGGTAGCCAGGTCAATCAGTTCGCCTTCATTGTTGCGAAGCAGGTAACGGTAAACTTTGCTTAGCTCATCGAGGAATTGCTCTGCGCGGTCAACGTCTTTACGCATCAGTGATGATAAGGTGTTCAGACTGTTGAATAAAAAATGTGGATTCACCTGCTGTTTAAGTGTTTCCAGTTGTGACTGCAGGTTTTCTCTTTTAAGCATTTCGGCTTTCAGTTCCACGTTATTCCATTTTCTGAAGTAATAAATCGCTTCATAGATGCCGCTGATGATGACTGCATAAGTAAGTGCGGAAAAAATATTATAGAGATAGTTTTCAAGCGTGTAATCGTATCCCCAGTAATCGGTGATGTCATAGAAAAATGAAATAATGATCATGATCAAAGTGGTGGCAATAACAACACCTGTGGCCGTATGAATAATTCTTTTTCTTGACTCGGTGTACAACCTGTATTTATTCCTGGTGTAAATAATGATCTGCCGGTTTACTTCCCAGATCAGCAGGGCAGTAACCAAAGTATAGAGATAATCCATCCAAAAGCTGAAGCCATGTTTCTGATTCATATCGTAGTAAAAAACGATATTAGCTATAAGAGACACCAGCGGTATGCCTATGATGCGGTACCATCGGTCATTCAGCTTTTCCATACCTGTTACTTTGTGCAGCAAAATACGGAAGTAATAAATAATTTTCAATTGTTAGTTGTTAGTGGTTAATTGTTAATTGTTAGTGGTTAATTAACAATTAACCACTAACAACTAACAATTAATTAAGTAGCTGTAGGGCCTTTTCCAATGCTTTATCTTTCTTTTGAGCCAGCTCCGATTTTGTGTTTTTTATGAGATAGTTGGGTGCTATACCGATACCTTCCAGATTAACGCCTTTTGCATCCCTTACATCGGCGATCGATAAACGATAGCTCCATCCGTTGGGCAGATCTCTTTGAACGGCATCCGAGAATGCTCCTCCTGTGATATCACCGGCGGTTTTCACGTTGTTGTTTTGCATCATTGCCAGTATAAAGGTTTCACCCGTACTGAACACATTTAGATTCGTCATCATGATTACCGGTTTTGTGTACTGAAAGGTACCGGCCGGCTCGGTGTAAAAATTAACGGGCGGGGCAAAGTCTGTATGTTTCGGGCCATTTCGAACGCTTGAGGAAAAAGAGAACGATCTTGAACTTGCAAACCGGTTAGCAATATATTGCGCTACCCTGTCTTCGCCACCGCCGTTTTCCCTCAGTTCAATGATAATGCCTTTGGTATCTTTCAATTTGGAAAGGATGGTATCCATCGCACGCGGATAAACGCTGAAATTTTCGCCAAAGTCTATGATGTTGATGTAGCCTATATTTCCCGGGAATAATCCATATTCCAACGTCGGATTATACACTGTTTTTTGAGTGAGATATGCCTGGGCAACCTCCTTATTAAAATCTTCTACTGCTACACGGCCCAGGATGCCGCCACTGTACCAGGGCAAGCCCGTTTGTTTGGTTGGTCTCAGGTACACATGATCGTCGTTAAGCGTATCCAGCATTTTGGTCATAACGGTATAGAGTGATCGATCACTCATGGTGTCAGATACCATTGAGCGATATTTGGTGAACTGTGCCTGCCAGTCGATATGCTTGGCGACGAAGATGCCATAGTGCTGATCGAAATCTTTCCATAGCGCTTCGAAATTTTGGGTTTGCGTGTTGGTTTTTGGAATTCCGAGTAATTGTTTGGTACAACTGGAAAGTGCTGACATTATTAAAATACATACTGGTATGATAATTATCTTTTTCATTTTTTTGTGTTTAAATGTTTAAGTGCATGATTGTTTGTAATAGCGGCGTTACTTGTGTAATGAATAGTCTATGTTTAAGTTAAAGCGACTGTCAATAGCGCGCATAGGCATGGGATGGGTATAATGCAGCCATCTGAATGCATAGGTTCCCCCAACGGCAATCCTGTTTGAAACATGATATCCGTAGTTGAATTCAACGTTTACTTTTTGATATTCGTGAACGGAGGTTAAACGGGTTCCCTGCTTTAAATATGCTGCTACGTTATTGTCTTTATTAGATTTTGCAAACAGTCCGTAAACGCTGCGTGTGATAAGCGCCAGGCCTGCAAAATTTACTTTTACAGAAAAGTTATGTTTTAAACTGTTTTGATAATCTACTTTAAGAGCCGGTGAAAGTTCGGCAGTGTTGATGAGCCATGGGTTGTTGGCAACCTCATCGGCATAGTAAGCCTGGTCGCTGATGGTGCCACCTGCCCAGTAACCGAGCGATCCTGTTGATGAGGGGTTGAGCTTTCTTAAATAGGTAGCCTCCAGGTTGGCATGGACAAACATGGAAGATATCTGGTATTGAAAACTGTCTTTGTCATTAAACCGGGTCATGTAGTCACGTGCACCAAATTTTGCAGGATTGGCATTTCCTGTTCCGCCGGATAGCTGCATTTTAAAGTAGCTGCGGGCATTTACGTGGGTGTAATTCAATCCGGCTGTTGGAAAGGACGTTGCCTTGTACATCAATGGTGAGGCGTTATCATCTACGAACTTTAGTTGCTGCCAGCCTATGGAAGCACCGATGGTGCTGCTGCGTGGATTGATAGATTGCGCCCTGATGACTGCTGTAGTCATCAGCAGGCTGGAGAGAAGGAGTGTTGTTTTTTTCATGTTTTTTTTTGAGCAAATCTATTGCTGTGGGGCAGTGTGAAAAAGGCAGCCATGTGCGAAACGTTGAATAAAATGTTTTAAACGTCTAAATGTCTGAACTGTGATTTAGCTGATTAAATGAAGGACTATGATTGTTCCATGTCATAGTCCTTCATTTAATCAGCTAAATCACAGTTCAGACATTTCTGTGGTTAAAAAAGAGCTCACATATTTATGCGGTTAAAGGGTTGTGCAAACCATTTAAATTTGTAACATCAACAAATGATATGATAAAAATTATCCTTTACGATGATGTGCAGCCGCTACGTGAAACACTGGCTTTCCTCTTCTCCACAACGACAGGCTTCGAAGTAGTTGGCATGTTCGATAACTGCGAAACCGCAGCAGTGGATATTGCGGTGCTCAAACCCGATGTAGTGCTGATGGATATTGATATGCCCCGCATGACAGGCATCGCAGGTGTAAAACTAATCCGCAAACACAACCAGGATGTAAAGATTGTAATGCTTACCGTGTTTGATGATAATAAAAATGTATTTGAAGCTATAAAAAACGGCGCCAATGGTTATCTTTTAAAGAAGACGCCACCTGCCGCACTGCTGGAAGCCATTCAGGATGTGCATACCGGCGGAGCCCCCATGAATGCAGCCATTGCCACACAGGTATTGAAGATGTTTGCAGGCATGTCTTCCGATGGGCCGGATTATAAATTATCGGAGCGGGAAAAGGATGTGCTGAAATCACTCGTTGATGGCAATAGTTATAAAATGGTGGCCGCAGAACTGGATATATCAATTGATACGGTGAGAACACATATCAGAAGCATCTATGAAAAGCTACATGTCAATTCAAAAAGTGAAGCGGTAGCCAAAGCCCTTAAAGACAAAATAGTGTAGCAGTAAATTCACAAATTAAGTCTGTTAATGCGAGTGCATCTTACCGGTAATTAACCGGATGGCCATGCTATGCTTAAGAATGCTATGTACTATAATATTCAATTTTCAACACTCAGTAATCAATGATCAACAAAATGCCTGACATAATAATTCATCAATAAACAACTAAAATTTAAATGTATGAAGTATCTTTTTGTGGTAACACTGGCGATTGCTTTTTGTAGCACCGGTTGTTTTAAAGACCCTTTACCACATCCACCTCCTGACATCATAACCAATCCCAACCACCCGTTGAAAACCGGCTTGCAGGAGATCATTGACAAATATATAGAACAAGGGATTCCCGGCCTGCAGGTGGTTGTCAGAGATAAGGATGGCTGGTTTATAACGCAAGGCGGTTATTCAAATCTTGAAAACAAAACCTTGCTGAAGGGTAACAATGAAACATGGCTATTCAGCATCACAAAAACTTATACGGCTGCGCTCATTATGAAACTTAGGGAAAATAACCAGATTAATCTCGACAGTAGACCCATAATGCAATACCTGCCTGCTGCAATATCGGCCAAGCTGAAAGGTAGCGATAAGATAACCATCCGTATGTTACTAGATCATTCGTCGGGAGTAGTAAATTTTCTTGACCTGGACGAATTTCGTGAAAGGCAGTTTAGCGATCCAACGAAGCAACCCACCGATCAGGAACTGCTGGACATGGTGTATAAAGTTCAGCCCATGTTTGAACCCGGTACTCAAACCTACTACTCCAATACCAATTACCTGCTGCTGGGGATCATATTGCAACAGCTTACCGGCAAATCTTATGAATCGCTGCTGCGTTCGCAGATCATTGAACCGTTGCAGTTACAACATACTTTTTATAACCTTACCCATTCGCAACTATCGGGATTTCCCAATTATTATATTGATCCAAACGGTAATGGACAGGTGCAGAACGGTACGGCATGGAACAACGCTTTGGGTATGAATAGCCGTTACTGGGGAGGCATAGCTGCCAGGCCTACGGATGTTATCCTGTTTTATGATGCCTTGGTAAAAGGCAGAGTAGTGAACGCCGCTTCACTTCAGGAGATGCAGCAGTTTAAAAACGACTATGGTTTAGGCATTGAATCATATCAGTACAAGCAAGGTTCCGCTGTTCAGTTTGGTCATGAAGGGGATGGCGTGGGTAATTCAACTATGATATTGTATGTTCCCTCATCGCATGCTTTTATCTTTATCAACTGTACTGTGGGCCGCCAGCTTCCCGGGCCTTTTCTTAAGAAGATCATTGATTTGAAAAATGAGTTGTGTAGTTATGTAGTGAATGGGAGGTAGGTTCGTATTTTTTTTAACCACGGAGGAAGCAGAGAGTTTAGATCTATAAGGTTTTCAAAACCTTATAGGTCTACCCTAAAAAAAAATACTCAAAAGCCAGGAATGTCTTTTCTTTATATCTTGATAAACTTCGCCTTAATAGCCATTTGCATCATTGCCGGAATATTGTTCCGGCACTCAAAAACATTGCCTGCCGACGCTCATAAAGGAATCAACGCCTGGATCATTTATATAGCGCTGCCGGCGCTTTCATTAAAATACCTGCCGCATATTCAATGGAACACCCACCTGCTGCTCGCGGCGCTGGCACCCGTTATCGTATGGCTTGGAGGTTGGTTATATTGTTTCCTGTACATCTCACAATCAGTCATCGATACATCTACCGCAGGGGCTATGAAAATAACTGCCGGTTTAAGTAACACCGGTTTTGTGGGTTTCCCGCTGGTGATGGCTTATTTTGGTGAACAGCATTTAGGGATTGCCGTAATATGCGACCAGATGTCCTTTACCTTGCTATCCACGGCAGGTATAATCGTTGCTATTAACTCTTCTAAAAAGCAGGTGCTGTCCATAACGGTTGTCTTAAAGAAATTATTTCGTTTCCCTCCTTTTCTGGGGTGTTTGGCCGGGTTGATACTTCCACGGCTGATAGACCTTTCTCCGGCGGAACCTTTATTTGATAAACTTGCCGCTACGGTAGGGCCGCTGGCGCTTTTCTCCATGGGACTGCAACTGCAATTCAGCGGCTGGCAACAAAACCTGAAAAACATTTCAGTTGTGTTAGCATACAAATTATTGATTGCACCGCTATTGATATTGGTTGTTGCTTTAATATTACATATGAAGGGAACGGTACCCCAGACAAGCATCTTTGAAGCGGCCATGCCCACAGTTCTTACTGCAGGTGTGATAGCAGATGAATATAATCTCAATCCTACTCTTGCAAACCAGATAATAGGCATCGGTATTATTATTTCTTTTGCCAGTACTGCTATGTGGTATGGCATTATTCATTGGCTGGTTTGAGTAGGTAAGAATGCATTGTTTAACCCCGAAGGGGCAATGTTATTTAGTTAAAGATTGATGAATGCGTAACGGTTCCCCTCCTTTTCAAGGAGGGGACGATAAAAAACGATGCGAAGCACGTTTTTCATCGGGGGTGGTTGATGATTGTGACTAATT
>CAXTDO010000002.1:2272-32891 GCA_964242315.1 uncultured Flavihumibacter sp. | reverse complement strand
GAATCATTTAAAGAGAATGTTCTTTTAACGGCAATGCTATCCGATAAATAGTTGAGTACTTTACCAACGACATTTGCCGAATCTCCGGCTATAAGAAACTGAGGTAACGACAAATTGCTGCTTAATGCCTTAAAAGATTTTATCGAGCCTTCGGTGAAACCTGTTCTTTTATTATTGGCCATAGCTATCACATAAGTTCGCCAGTTAGTAATATCATCGGGAAAGGTAACATTGAATGAAGCTTTTCCATGTTCATCTGGGGTCTAACACTACAAGTTCAACCTTATAGGTTGATTACGTCCAGTACAGCACCTTTGAAAATGAAAAACGCTGCCGTATCTCCGTCTCAAAGAATGTTCTTAAAGCTTTCATCATCTCCTTTGAGTAAACATATTTCATTCCGCCAAATTTATTCCGTTTGATGGTTCTGTTTTCTTCACTCATATCCAAGCCGGTATTAGGATACCATTCCATCAGTACGTCTTTTGAACCGGGTGTGAATCTGTGTGTGATCAGTTCAAAAGTAAGATCGCATGAAAAATTAATATGCCGTTGCAGTTGATTAAACATTTGCGTGTAATGCTCCTGCCAATCCGGGATAGGCATAATGGGAGCTAATACCACTCCAACCGGATAACCTCCGCCACCCTGCTCTTTTGGTAATGCCAGTTTACGTAAAGCTTTCATCCTGGCATCCATTGTAGCTGTGCCACCTTCAAGCCTTTTTGATATTTGCTCCGCATTCAAACTAGTGCGGAATCTTGTGCGATTATTATGTTCAAGAGATAACAAAGGATCTACTGCGTCGAACTTCGAAACAACTCTTAACTGTGTGTCAGGCCGGGCGCCGAAGTGATTGATGGATTCTTCCAATCCGCCGGTAAGATGTTCAATTCCCAGTGGATCGGTATAACAACTCGCTTCGAAGGTTGTAAAGGAACCGGGCCTTTCATATTGTTTAAGATTGTTGAGAATTTCGGGCAGGTTAGCATAAACACGTATAGCGGGAGGACCACTTAAACTTCCGGCAAGATAGCAATACTGGCAATGAGCAGGACAACCCTGCGCCAGGTGATACTGCCAGTCCGCTGATGGTGGAATGGGAGTCAACTTAAACGCACTGGGTGGTGCCTTAACAATAGCGAGGGTGTTTTTTGCAATTTTATAGGTCTCTCTTTCCGTTTCGCCACGCAACCCGGTTAAGCGGTTATTTTTTAAGATCTCTGCTTCTAACCCCAGGCCTGTAACACGCTGATATATTTTTTGACCGTAGGGTTCATCAATAGATTCGGCAGTAAATATGATTCTTCCAGGCATCCACAACCGGGAGGGCTTAAAACCGATATTTGTTTGTACTACTTCTTCAGGATCGATAGTTGCCGGAATTGATAATTGCATTAATACGTTTCAGAATAATAACAGCAGATGACGGTTTTTGTTGATGTAAGGGCATGGAATATTCTTAATTAAAGAGGGATAAATTCTTTTTAACAATATGGTAATTTTAAATCAAAATCCTTTCATTCCATCACTCTTAATTTCTGTTTCAGTAACCTTGCCATACTTACTGACTATCTTACGTATGTCTGCTGCTTTTCCTACCACAACAAACTGCAGGTTGTCTTTAGGGAAGTATTTAGCTATTATCTGCTTCGCTTTATCTACAGTTAGTTCATCAACATTTTTTTGAAAATTGTTAATGAAAGATTCATCAAATCCATACCAGAACATTGAGGTTAAAAGTGAAGAAAGCTGGCCGGATGTTTCATATCGCGGAGGAAATTGGCCCTTTACATAATTCTTTGCAGAAGTGAGTGTTTGCTCATCAATACCTGTTGTATGCAGGCGATTCAATACTTCAATAGTTTTGTCTAATGCCGCTTCGGTATTTTTAGTAGCGGTAAAAGTAGAAATATTGAACGTGCCGGCATTTTTAAAACTGTTAAACCGGCTGTTGGCTCCATAGGTTAAACCCGTATTTACCCTTAACTCATCATTAAGCCAGGATGTAAAACGGCCGCCAAATACAGTATTCACTACTTCCATTGCCACATAATCCGGGTTGCTGCGCGGCACTCCGGCACCACCAACATAAAAAGTAGTTTCCTTAGCATCGTCTTTATTTACCAGTAAAACAGTAGCCGCCTGTGTTGCACTGATGGCTTTGTTAGCAAACGAAGCAGGCACAGCACCCTTTTGCCATGAATCAAAAAGTTTTGTGAGCGCCACCTTCATTTCTTTGGTAGAAAAATCACCTACCACTGCAATGGCCGATCCATTTGGTATATAATAGGTTTTGTAAAAGTCTTTTGCATTACTTATCGCCAATTTACTGACTGTTGACAGCTTTCCATTTGTAGGATTGGCATATACATGGCTACCGTACGATACCTGGTCAAAGTAATTACCAATTACAGAACGGGGACTTTCTGTTGCTCTTTCAAGTTGAGTCAGCAATAAGCGCTTTGCCTTTTCAAATTCCGATGAATCAAAGGCAGGAGCTAACAACACGTCTTTAATGATACCCAGCACTTTGTCTTTATCTTTTGCGGCGAATTTAGCAGTGAGACCGGCACTTTCCTTTGTTGCGTAAGTATATAATGAAGCACCGATAAAATCAAGTTCCTCTTCCAGTTGCGACTTACTCCTGTTTTTTGTACCCAGCATCAAAGAAGAAGCCGTCATGCTGGCTATACCCGATTGCAGCGAGTCATCGTAAATAGCGCCTGCAGGCATAATTGCCGATACATTTATCATGGGCACTTCGTGCTGCTCCATCAAATAAATGGTTAGTCCGTTTTTTAATACTGCTTTCTCGTATTTGGGAAGTTTAAAGGAGGAAGCGGCCGTTTGATTAAATGCTGTTACACTACATCCAAGTAAAAAGATGATATAAAATAAATAGTATTTTTTCCGCATGGTATAATTTAAATTTAATATTAATTGTCACGTTACTTAACAGCGCTAATCTTCCACATTAGATCTTAAGATGCCTACTGTACGATTACTCCTCTTTATGTATTTGTTTGCTACACGTTTTATATCTTCAACGGTCACTTTATTATAAGCAGCAGGAGCCTCAAACATTTTACGGTAGTCGCCAAAATAAACTTCATAAGTACCCAGATTTTGTGACTTCCCGTTAATTGTTTCTATCTGGTTGTAAAAACCAATTTCGTTTTGGTTTTTTATTTTCTGCAATTCATTTTCGGTAATGCCATCCTTTTTTATTTTTTCTACTTCAACATATATTTCCTTCTCTACATCTTCTACATTTTTACCTTTACCTGTTACGGCATTGATGCTGAATAACGAAGGATCGAAAGAGGGCGAGAAGGATGCAGATACGGAAGAAGCCAGTTGCTTTTTATCTACCAGCGATGAATACAATCTTGAAGAGTTACCACTTGTTAAGACAGAACTTAAAATATCGAGGGCGTAATAATCAGAATCTTTTGCAGCAGGTACATGATAAGCAATAGAAAGATAAGGGTTGGTCACCTGTTTTTGAACAGTGATCCTTCTTTCACCCGTTTGGGGCGATTCAACAAGGTGAACCGGTTTAGGTGCAGGCTGGGCGGGAATAGACTCCAGGTGTCTTTCCGCCATTTTTTTTACGTCTTCAACCTTAACATTACCCGACACTACAACAACACAATTGTTTGGAGCATAATAGGTCTTAAAATAATATTCCAGGTCTTCCTTGGTCCAGTTTTTAATATCCTCTTCATAGCCGATCACCGGCCAGTGATAAGGTCCTTCCTGAAAAGCAGTCGCCTGAACACTTTCATATAATAAACTTCGGGGCGAATTTTCGAGACTCGTGCTTCTTTCCGAAAGCACCACACCTCTTTCGCTCTGCACCATTTTAGGATCAATGGTAAGGCTGGCGATGCGATCGGCTTCCAGGTCAAATATTACCTCCATTGCAGAGGAGGGAAACCAGTTTGTATATACCGTTACATCTTCAGTAGTATAAGCATTGTTGGAGCCACCATTGAATTCCATCGTGTTGTCGAACTTCTTTGGTCCATATTTGCTGGCTCCGTTAAACATCATATGCTCAAAGAAATGAGATAACCCGGTGATACCCGGATGCTCGTTCCTGGAGCCTACTTTGTAAAAAAGATACATGTTGGCATTAGGAATGGAGTTGTCTTCAAGCACAAGGAACTTCATACCGTTTTTAAGCGTAAAGGTTTTAACGTCATCGGCTTTTATCTGTGCAAACAGCGAAGTGCTGCATAAAAACGAAAGGAACAGAAATTTATTCATTTAAAAGATTTTAGTGGAAGTTAATGATAAAATACTATTCGAACGGCGGATACAGGATAAGTCAATTTGGGATTGATGGAATAACATTACTAAATATTTGTACTTTGTTACTATAAAGCGGTATTGCTGCTGTTTGAAAATTATGAAATACAAAATTTTTGTAACAATTATAAAAATAGAAAGCTATTCCTTACTGGTGTTGTTTTGTATAGGTTGCAACCTTTCGCTAAAAGCACAAAATTTTATTTATGCGAAAGGCCTGAAAAATCCTTTGGCTGAAGGAGGCACCGTTGTAAGCAAGGGTATTCAGGTAGATCATCTGGGCAATACCTACATAACCGGTAATTTTTCGGGTACCGTTGATTTTGACCCGGGTGCCGGTACAGTTAATTTCACCAGCATGGGCGGAAATGATATTTTTATTGCCAAATACAACGCTTCGGGCAATTTCGTATACGCCAAAGCCTTAGGTGGTACCCAGGAGGATATTTCCTCTGGCATTGCCTTGGATGGCTCGGGACATATATTCATTACCGGATATTTTTCCGGCACTTGTGACTTTGACCCCGGTGCATCTCAGGCAACTTTAACAAGTAACGGCTACAGCGACATTTTCTTTGCCCGGTACGATAGTTCCGGAAACTATGTGTATGCGAAATCTATCGGATCTTCCCAACCTGATGCCGCATTTAGTATTGCTACCGACGGTTCAGGAAACTTTTATATTACCGGTTCCTTTTATCTT
Source organism: uncultured Flavihumibacter sp. (assembly GCA_964242315.1). GTDB lineage: Bacteria > Bacteroidota > Bacteroidia > Chitinophagales > Chitinophagaceae > JADCRZ01. Next base: position 27,871 of record CAXTDO010000002.1, on the reverse strand, counting down.
ACCATTGATTTTGACCCTGGGCCGGATGTAGCCAATCTTACTGCTTATTTTAATTATGATATATTTATTGCCAGGTATGACGCTTTTGGTAATTATGTGTATGCAAAAAATGTCGGAAGCGGGGGCTACGGGTATGGTATTACGGTAGATGGCGCCGGAAATACGTATATGACCGGTGGCATCCGATATCCTGTTCTTAGCCCTCTTATATACATACCAGATATAATAATTGCCAAATCTGATGCATCGGGTAATAACCTGTACACAAAAAGGATCGGAAGCGGCAATGCAGATGTCGGATACGGCATTGCCGTTGACAGGGACGGAAATACAATCGTAACCGGTTACTTTTCAGGTACGGTGGATTTTGATCCGGGCCTTGCGGTAGCCAGTTTAACCAGTGTGGGTGGCAACGATATTTTCCTTGCCAGTTATGATGCTTCCGGCAATTACCTCTCTGCAAAAAACATTGGAGGTACAGGCAATGATACAGGCAATGGCATTACTGTTGATGGTTTGGGACGTGTGTATGTCACAGGTTCTTTTACCGGCACTGCTGATTTTGATCCCGGACCCGAGTCGGCTACTCTTACCAGTGCAGGCGAACAGGATATATTCATCGCCTGTTACGACGCCTCAGGTAACTACCTGTATGCAAAAGCCCTGGGCGGTACAGGTGCAGATAATGGTGCAAAGATCGTTAGCGATAACTCCGGCAAAATATTTGTCACCGGAACTTTTACAGGTACCGTTGATTTTGATCCCGGACCAGGCACGGTTAACCTTACTGTTGGTGGAACAAATACATTCATCACCAGTTTGAAAGAGGATGGTGCGTATGCCTGGGCTATTCCATTGGGTAATTATGAAAGTGTAAGCAAGCCCGACCAGGGAAGAAGTATAGCTGCAGATGCTGCCGGCAATATTTATGTTACCGGTTATTTTTCCGGAACTGTGGATTTTGATCCGGGTACCGGCGAAGTCTATTTAAAAAGCACGGCCTCCGAAAACATCTTTATTGCAAAATACGACGCTTCCGGTAACTACATTTATGCAAAAGCTATGGCAGGAGGCTTAGGTAATGGCGATCGCGGCAACTCAATAGCATTAGACAATTCTGGCAACATATATATTACGGGTTCCTTTGATGGAACAGTAGATTTTGATCCGGGTATGGGTGTTGCCAATTTGCAAACTAAAGGCTTTCAGGATATTTTTATCGCTAAGTATGATGCTTCGGGCAATTATGTATATGCTATATCCATAGGCTCGCCAGATGATGATTACGGTAATGGCATTGCTGTAGATGGTTCGGGAAATGTATATGTTACAGGCGGACTTTTTGGCACTGCTGATTTTGACCCGGGCCCTGGTACAGTCAACCTTACTGCCCGCGGTACATTCATTGCCAAATACAACAATTCCGGTGACTACGTGTACGCCAATGCTATGCAAAGCACCAACAGCATAATTGGGAAAGCCATTGCTGTTGATGGCATAGGTAACGCTTATGTAACCGGCTTGTTCTCAGGCACTGTTGATCTTGACCCGGGAACAGGAGTAGCCATGCTGTTTACCTCAGATTTGAGCGATGCCTTTATTGCAAAGTATACTACTAGCGGTAGTTATGTTTATGCAAAAGCTATGGGTGGTGCAGGGATTGATATTGGTTATGGTATTGCTGTAGACGCCCCGGGTAATGCTTATGTTACCGGTTCGTTTAGTGTTGTTGCCGATTTCGATCCTGGTGCCGGCATTGTCAATCTTACCAGCTCAGGCAGTACTGACATTTTTATTGCCAGATATGATGCAGCCGGTAATTATATATATGCCAAGGCCCTGGGAGGTACGGGCGCCGATAACGGTTACGGTATTCGCGTTGACGGCTCAGGGAACGTGTATGTCACCGGTTCTGTGTCCGAAACGGTAGACTTCGATCCGGGTCCTGGAATAGCTACCTTAACCGGCGCTGGCAACCTGGATGTTTTTATTGCGAAGTATAATGATTCCGGCAATTATGTGTATGCAAAAGTCATGGGAGGTACTCTCGAAGATATGGGGTATGGCATAGCTGTAGACGCCCATGGATTTGTTTCTATTACTGGTAGTTTTGGCAGTACCGCCAACTTCGATCCTGGTGGTAATTCCACTAACTCCACCATTACAGCCAGCCGGTTAAACGATGTGTTCATTGCCAGATATGGCCCGCTTGCAGTGCTTCCTGTGAACCTGTTAACCTTTACCGCAAAAGCAGTACATAACGGTGATAAAGTACAGTTAAACTGGAGTACCGCTTCGCAAACAAATAGTGCATGGTTTGAAGCGGAGCATAGTAAAGATGGCGTTCACTTTGAACCCATTGGCCGCAGAGATGGATGCTATTCCTGCTCCGGAATTTTTAATTATGAGTTAAGCGATAACAATCCTTATCCCGGTGTTACTTATTATCGCGTAAAGCAGGTTGACATTGATCGCAAATTTTCCTATAGCCCTATAGTACTTGTAAACATAGCTAATAATGTAAAAACTACTGTACAGATTTATCCAACTATAACTGATGGTTTTTATGAGCTGAGAATAAAAAATAACCTGGTTAAAAAACAGGTAATGATCCGGATACTCAATGCAACAGGCAGCATGATCAAACAGGAAATGGTATGGTTGAATGAAACTGATAACAGGCTTACTTATAATTTGTCGGCACAGGCGGGAGGCGTTTATTACATCAGCATTATTGATAAGGAAAGAAATGAAAATTTTACGGTTAAAATTGTTAAGAAATAGAATTAAATTATCCAGTAACCAGGAAGATCAGTCTTCATTCTTTAAGGCAACGATCATTAAGTGTTGCCTTCCTAAATCGGTTATTCTCCAATACCTGAGATGATTAGCCAGCAAGGTGCTTTCTATGAATTTATTTTTAAGAAGGGTGTGCACTGTTTCTTCAAACCTCAGAACCGCTCTACCACCTGATGTAATGCCCGGAATAAGTTTAAAAAACTCATCCCAGGTAATTTGTGTATAAGGGGAAAGAATTATTAGAATATCTACTTCGTTAATTTCAATATGCATTAAAATCCATAGTCCAGTTTTATGCTGGTTTGGCAGCGGATGTACTTAAACGGGTAAATGATTTAAATATTACCGGAATACATTGCAGTTATTCAAGTAATATTGTTTAATAAGTGGCTATAATCTCTGGCATTTCATCATGTTCATACCGGCAGGTATGTTATTCGGTTCTTAAATTATTAACCGGATTAGCATTTGCGGCTTTTAGTGTTTGCGACAGAATTGTGGTAAGGCCTAAAAACATTATGATGATCACGCTAACGGATATTTCCAGGAATCCAATCTGCACACTGTAATGCTGGATGCTAACCAAAAGGTGATTCATCAGAAAATAGATCACAGGAATTGTTATCACGCTGGCGATGACCATCAGAATTAAAAAGTCTTTTGATAACAGCAGCACAAGGCTTTTAGAAGATGCACCCATCACTTTTCTGATACCTATTTCCTTAACACGTTTTTTTATTGTAAAAGATACCGTGCCTAACAAACCGAGGCAGGCTACTGTAATCGCTAATAAACCTAAAAATCCCCATAACTTCATAATCATTTTATAAAAACTATAGGCATCTTTAATTTCATCGGAGAAGAATTGTGCTGTGAATTTGCCCTCGCCGCCAATTGTTTTCCATAACTTTTTCATTGCTGCCAGGCTATTTACGGCACCTCCTGATTGTAATTTCAGGTTTGCGTATTTGAATCTGTCGGGATCATACTCAAAAAAGAAATTCTTTATAGGTTCTTTAAGACCTGAATAGTGAAAATTTTTCAGCACGCCGGCTATTCGTACTTCTCTTCCATCAGTTAATTCAAATGGTTTATTAATGGCGTCCAATGGATCTTTCAGGTTTAAGCTTTTTACAAGCTCCTCATTTACAATAATCAGCCCCGAATTCTCTGATGTCCTATCACTAAAATCCTTACCTGCCAGTAACGCTAATTTCATATTTGAAATGAAAGCCTGATCTACCGAGATAGATGACGCCTCTACCGAATCTAACTGGTTTGAAATTTTAATATACCGTTCCGTAGCAGAGCCGATTCCAAGGATATGCGATGACATGGATATGCTGTGCACAGATGATATCTTTCCATACTCATTTTTGAATAGCTGCGGCTTAACGTTCTGCAATTCAACATCGAGAACATTCTGTTGCTCGAATCCGAAATTATAGTTTACAGAATACTGATACTGCCGGATCATAATTACAACAGCCATGATAAAGCCGAGAGAAAGGATAAACTGAAGGGTTAAAATTATCTTACGAAAGTAAGAGCCACCACTTGTTTTTACTTCTTTGCCTTTTAAAGCATTGATGGGTGAAAGTTTTGAGAAATACAGTGCCGGAACAACACCGGCAGCTATGCCAACAAGCACCGCGAATAACAGGAAGCCAATAAAGGTTGCCAAAGTAGGAGATAAATCCATTGGGGAAGTTTCTACCATTTGATTTAATATATCTCCCCGTATTACTTCAAACATCGGATAGGAAAAAAACAGCGCCAGAAGCACAATAGTGACCGATTCAGCGATGAACTGCAAAAAGATTTGCTTCTTTTCTCCTCCCATCAACTTTCTGACACCTATTTCCTTCATTCGCTCCAGTGACTGCGAAATAGACAGGCTGGCATAATTTGAACAGGCTGGTACCAGTACGATCAGTGTCATTAAACCTATGAGAAAAAGTCCCTGATAACCCCAATTAGGTCCAATTTGATCATATAGTTCAGGACCCGGTACAATTTTATTTAAAGACTGGAGTTCGAAAGACGCTTTAATATTCTGTTTCGAATATTTCTGTTTTGCCAGTTGATTCAGATAACGTTCAATGCTACCTGGCTCAGTATTTTCGGAAAGAAGAAGGTATACATACGAGTTCAAAAACGATTTCCACCCCTCTTCATTCTCATTGAAAGCGGCCCCTTTGTAAGATTTTAATGTGGCATAAGACACTATTGCATCAAACTGCATATGCGAGTTTGCAGGAAGATCTTTTAAAATACCGGTAATCACAAAATCTCCATAGGGTTCCATTCTGATTGTTTCGCCCATTGCATCATTCTTGCCGAAAATTTTTATTGCTTCAGTTTCAGAAATAACAATGGCGTTCGGTTGTGAAAGCGATGTCGATCTATTCCCCCTGAGAAGAGGAAAATTGAAAACCTCTAAAAATTCAGGGTCTGCAAAATAGCCATACAGCCCAATCTGTTTCTCGTGATAGATTGCATCGCCACCAAGTGATCCATGTATCCTGACTACTTTTTCTACTCCCGGGATATCTCCTTTTAGCTTTTGTGCGATTCCAACAGGAGCCGATGCATAGCGGGGATTTTCTTTATTATCATGAACTTGTGTTGTTACCCTATATATCCGGTTGCCAAGGGTATGGAAATCGTCATAGCGGTGAAGGAAGGCAAGCAGTGCAACATATAATAAACTGAGCGACATGCCAAGGGCCAGGCCTATTACATTTAATACAGTGAAGAATTTATTTTTGGAAAGATTACGGATGGCTGTCTTGAAAAAATTTTTAAACATAACCTAATTGATTTGAAAGGATGTTGCTTTTAAACCTAAGATAGGTTCGGGTAGTTACAAAGGTGCTATTGCAGACTTGTGTTGAAGATCGTGCCATTTTATAATGTTATGAAGATTAACATATTATATGTGGCATCTCTTTTTTGTGTACGTTATCGTACAGGAAGTGTGCAGGATTGATACAAATTAAAATTGACGGCATTTAAGCCGTTTAGCCTTTACAATCCATTGCGTGATGTAATATTTAACTTAACACAAGTATATGACAGCCAATATACTTAAACTTACAGTTCCAGCCACTTCCAAAATCCACTTTTCATCCCGTACAATACAAAAAACAATATTATTAAGGTGCCGGCTATGAGCCATAACCAGCCCGGGTGTTTATGAGGTGTTGAGTTGGGCATCTGGGATTTACCTCCTATTCAATTATCCTATTTAAAATATTGTTTCAGCTCTGTTCCAATAGAATTTAGAAGCCTATCCGGTGTCTTGTTAATTTTGAAGTTACTCATTAAATTGTAGTGGCTACTTTTGTAAGTATTTTCTATAACCACAGAGTAAAAACCAGAGTTAAAGAAGAGGTTACACAGAGACCTCCTCTGTGTAACCTCTTCTTTAACTCTGGTTTTTACTCTGTGGTTAAAAAACTGGTAGAAGGGCTGACGGCTAACATTAGCGGTGTTTTAAACATCCGGAAATATAACGCCCGGATGTTAGGAATATTACAGCTTCCTGATCCAGTTGCCGATGGTAACTGCAGACAACAGAAATATACTAGCTGCGATCAGGGCTAAACTTTTTGATTTGTTCTTCATGATATTATTTTTTAATGAACTTTTTTGTAATAGATGTTTTACCTGAATTAACGGTTATAAAATAAGTGCCTGCCGGTAGTTGCCCCACAGCAATAACATTCGTTGTTGTGCCGCTGCCGATTGATTGGTTTTGCCGCATAATCAGGCGGCCGGCAGCGTCTATTACCTTAAGCTGCAATTGTACCGGTTGAACCGACTGTAAGTAAATCTTCAATTCACTGGTAATAGGGTTTTGTGCCAGCGCATAGCTAAAGCCGGCACTGTCTGTCATCAGTTTACGCACAATTGAGTAAGTATTTTTACCGTCTTTATCTGTATGCCTGATACGGTAATAACTTACATTGTTAATTGGATGCTGATCAATGAATACGTAGCTGCTTACTGTACTTCCACTAATGGTTGCCGTTACCGTGCCGATGCTGTCGTAGCTAATGCTGTCCCGGCTTCGCTGTATGGTGTAATGAGCACCCTGCAGCTCATTAGCCGTTTGCCAGTTAAGCATTACTGCTTTGTCCTGAGCGGCTGCGGTAAAATAAATGAACTTCATAGGAAGTGCCGGTACTACAGGGGTGAACTTCCAAAGGTCATTTAAAAAGCCGGAACCTTTCATTCCGTAACCCATTCCGCCCATTAACCACAAATTACCTGTTTTATCTTCCCATGTAACGCCTGCTGCCCTTGCACCCGGCTTATTAGAAGGGCTAACCACCCCCTTGCTTCCGGATGTTCCATTTTTGTTGATGCTGCTGTCGCCACTGATCCATGTCCATAGGTTGGTTGCCGTATCGTAACTCCACAGATCATTCAGAAGAGATGTTGATGTTCCATAGTTCCTAAATGATATGCCGCCAAACAGCCATAACTTTCCGGTTGCATCTAACCAGCTAACTGCATCATACCTTCCACCAGGTTTATTGCCGGCAGCAGCGATACCCTTTATTCCATAAACTTCATTTTGGTTAACTGCGCTGTCGCCACTCATCCAGGTCCATACATTAGTTATGGTATTATACTTCCACAAGTCATTATAAAAAAAATTATCATTGTTAAACCCTGAATGCGAGTTACTATTTTTACCGCCGAAAATCCATACATTATTTGAGGTGTCAATCCAGCTTACTGCTCCCTGCCTTGCTTTAGGCTTGTTAGCAATATCAGGTATGCCCGGCCGTCCGTAAATCCCGGGCTGTCCCCTGACACTATCGCCGCTTAACCATGTCCACTGATTTATGGCTGGGTCATAACTCCAAAGATCGTTGAATTCAGTCGGCAGGGTATTATTGAAATTTCCATCGCCTCCGAATAGCCAGAGCTTTCCGGTATTATTGCGCCAGCTTACCGCATTAAACCTTCCACCTGGTTTACTTACAGCATTAGGCTGGCCTTTTATTCCATACACACTATTACCGTTACCACTTACCTGAGTCCACTGACCGGTGGTTTTATCAAATTTCCACAGGTCATTATTATAAAATGTGTTTTGAGTACTGCCGCCAAACACCCATAACTGATCATTCGTATCTGTCCAGCTTACAGCTTTGGATCTGCCGGAAGGCACAGTGGTGGTTAATCCGCTTATCCATGTCCATACACCGGCAGTGTCTCTTTTCCATAAATCATTCAGGTACTTGGGATATTCCCCCGAATTGCTGAATCCTTCTCCGCCGAAAAGCCATAAGTTACCTGCCGAATCTGTACTGCTAATGGCATCAAGCCTTCCGCCAGGTATATTAGAAACATCTGCAACACCTTTTGTTCCATATCTTCCATATTCCCTTCCATCTTTATTTTCGCGTTCCAGCGACCATAGGTTCGTTTTTGTGTTGTATCGTAAAAGATCATTTAAATAATAGGATTGTATGCCTTCCTTGTAATCTTCAGTTCGGCCGCCATATAACCAAAGGCTGCCGGATGCGTCTGACCATCCTACGGCGTTATACCGGGAGGCAGTTTTGGTATAAGGGCTTTCAACACCTTTTACACTAAAAGAATCCTGGTTATTGGAAGTTGATGGGTAGTTAAAGCACGTCCACTGATTGAACGAAGGGTCATACTTCCATAGATCATCAATAGACTGGTAATTTGGCAGGGCAAATGGTGTATACCTGGATCCTCCAAAAAGCCAGAAATTGCCGGAAGGATCTGTCCAGCTTACAGCGTTAGCCCGTGCGCCCGGCTTGTTGCCAGGCATGGCGGTACCAATTGTACCTCCACCTACTGAATATAAAATCGTATCGCCATGTACCCAGGTCCATAAATTAGTGGCGGGATCGTAATTCCACAGATCATTTAAATTTCCGGTGTAATAATTTATACGATAAATATATGGTGTGCTAACCTTGCCGAAACCGCCGAAAAGCCAGAATTTGCCCGAAGCATCCGACCATGCTGTTACTCCGGTTCTGGTTCCGGGCGTATTGGTACTTTTAGGCACACCCCTCAACCCATAAACGGTTGTTGTACTAACCGTATCACCATGTACCCAGGTCCACATGTCGGTTGCAAGATTGTACTTCCATAAAACATCTCCGTAGAGCCAGAAGTTGCCGGATGCGTCTGTCCACTCAACCGGGTTGATTGGTCCCGGCTTGTTCGCGGCATCGGCAACGCCTTTTATGCCATATACCGCCCTGGTAACAGCGGTATCTCCGTTTATCCATGTCCACTGATTGTTAACAGAATTGTATTTCCATAACACGTTGGAGTACATCCAGAAATTACCGGAGGCATCTGTCCAGCTAACGGCGCTGGAGAATGTACCTGGTTTGTTGGAGGGAGAAGCAATTCCCCTGGTGCCATACACCGCCTTTTGTTTGGAAACGCTGTCACCATCTATCCATGTCCACCATTTTGTTGCCGGAGTATATTTCCAGAGGTCGCCCAAACCACCAAACAAAATCCAGAAGTTTCCGGATGCATCTTTCCATCTTGCGGTTACCGTTCCATTTCCGGGCCGGTTGGCTGAATCCGCCACACCTTTTACACCATAGCTGGCCGACGTGTAATTGTTTTCGCCACTCATCCACGCCCACTGGTTTTGAGCGTAACTAACAGAAATGCAGATGCTGAAACTAAAGAATAGTATAAAAAATTTCATGGCAAGAGATTCAGATTGTATATAAACAAATCAAAATCGGGCTTTCAATGGGATGCAGATAGCACACTATAAAATTACATTTAAAACGGGATTTTATATCTGATTGTAGCGGCTAGTACTGTCGTGTGAATTGCTATCAGCTTTCAGCCGTCAGCTATCAGGAGGAAAGCTTATCAGGTTTTGATTTGCTGATAGGTGATAACAATCAAACCACGTTTTATGGCAAACATATGTAATTTAAAAATATTAACTTGTAGCTTCTTACCTCCTGTTGAAAACTGTAACGATTACACTTACAACTTAATCTCTCGCCATGAAAAAGTATTTCATGCTTTTTTTCTTCTCGATTTGTATGACTTCTATCTATGCCCAAAACAACCAGTGGACCTGGATAGGAGGTGAAAACAATTACACGCCTGCCAGCTATGGCGTAAAAGGTGTGGCGGATTTAGCAAACAGGCCGGGAATAAGGCTGGGCGCTGCTAACTGGAAGGATACAGCCGGAAACTTCTGGTTATTCGGCGGATCAGGCTCTGCTGAGTTTACTTCAGGCCTACTGAATGATCTATGGAAATACGATCCAGTTAAAAAGTCCTGGACGTGGGTAAGCGGTGACAGTATTTCTAACCAGAAGAGCGTATATGGCATCAGGGGAATTGCCTCTCCTGCCAATAAACCCGGCGCCGTAAGTTATTCCGTTAGCTGGACAGATGCGCTTGGAAACTTTTGGATGTACTCGAACGTTTTATGGAAATACAACCCGGCTATTAATCAATGGGTATGGATAAACGGAGACACTGCTGTTACCAGGGTAGTATATGGAGAGAAGGGAGTTGGCAGAGTTACTAACAACCCGGGACAGGGGACGGGGGCCACTGCACCCGAATGGACGGATACCTCCGGAAATTTATGGCTGTACAGAAATGTTTTATGGAAGTATAACATTGGTACTGACATGTGGACCTGGATGCATGGCGATACTACTGCCAACCCGGGAGTATACGGATCACGAGGCGTACCCAACAGCTCCAATACACCCGGGGCAAGATCGGACGCAACAAGCTGGACAGATTCTTCCGGTAAATTCTGGCTTTTTGGTGGATACGGACCATCCAGCTCTCCTTATGTTTATCGTTTTCCGATCTATACCGGCAATTTAAGCGACCTCTGGAATTATGATCCAAAAACAAATATGTGGACATGGATAAGCGGTTCACAAGGGCTTTATGCAACTCCCAGCACGGGAACAATAGGTATAGCAGCTCCGGCGAATTCCCCTGGGGCCAGGTCAAGTACCGTAAGCTGGACCGACTCATCGGGTAATTTATGGCTTTTCGGAGGAGCCATATTTACCTGGTTTCTTGAACCCTACGAACATCCCCTTAATGATGTATGGAAGTACGATCCTGTAACCACTTTCTGGACCTGTTATAAAGCTAATTTACTCTTGTCGAAGGACACCTTTATTGTAAAGGGCATGGAGAGCCCTGTTACCAGTCCTGCTTTACGGTATGGAGCTGCCGGCTGGACAGACGCCTCCGGGAACCTGTGGGTATTTGGTGGGGGTAACGATTACCAGACCGGGGCCATGTATAGAAACAAGAACGATCTTTTGAAATACAACCCTAAAACCAACCTGTGGTCGCTGGAACGTGAGAGTAATGACAGCAGGCAATATAGTGTATACGGAACAAAAGGTATTGCAGGTGATGCCAATAAACCGGGAGGGAGGTTCGGTGCCGCGGGCAGCATGGATTCGGCAGGCAACCTATGGCTTTTCGGTGGATTAGGGTATAAAAGCTCAGGAGAATTCCCTGATGTTCTTAATGATTTATGGAAGCGGGATACTGCGAATAAATGGACATGGGTTAGTGGAGTTGTCAACTCTGATCCTTTTGCCAGGACTAATCCTGTAACCTGGACTGATGGAAATGGCAGATTATGGCTTTTTGGCGGAGTTAATAACAGTTTTACATCTAACGTTAGTCATTCTCCACAAAATGACGTATGGAATTTTGATAATACAGCCAATCAATGGAAGCAGATAAGCGCTAACAACGCACGCAATTATGGAATAAAAGGCCAGCCCGCTGCTACTAATAAACCGTCCGGCAGGAGTAATGCAGTTAGCTGGATGGATAAGACAGGCAAGGTTTGGTTGTTTGGAGGAAATGGATACAATGATGTATGGAATTATGACCCTTCACTAAACATATGGACATGGATGAGCGGCGATAGTACTGCCGGGCAGCCGGCTGTCTTCGGTATAAAAGGCATTCCTGACGCTGCCAACAAGCCTGAAGGAAGACTGGGAGCTGTAAGCTGGTCAGATACTTCAGGCAATGCGTGGATTTTTGGTGGTCAAAGCACCAGGACAGTTAACGCTGTATCAACCCAACATTATTTGAATGATCTGTGGAAATATAGTACCGTAACCAACTTATGGACGTGGGTAAGCGGCGACAGCTCGACAAATCAAAAGGCAGTATATGGGATGAAAGGAATACCGGATGCTGCCAATAAACCCGGGGGAAGATATGGGACGGTAAGCTGGATGGATACAACAGGCAGATTATGGCTTTTTGGCGGAGTAGCCGTTGGAGGATATCTTAGTGTGAGTCCTCTAACCTTTCCTGATGATCCCGAAAAATTCCTGAATGATCTTTGGAATTACGATCCTGCAACCAGCATGTGGACATGGGTAAGTGGCGACAGCTCCATAAACCAAAATGGTTTGTATGATAGAAGCGGTGCCGTTAACAGCAGCAATAAACCAGGAGCAAGAGCGGCGGCTATTGGATGGAAAGACAGGTCAGGCAATTTCTGGCTGATGGGAGGAAGAGGTTACGGAGTAAAAGGCAAGAGCTATTTAAATGACATATGGAAGTTCTCTTTTGCTTCCCCCGCTCTTCCCGTAAAGTTCCTTGATTTTTCCGCTACCCTTCAAAATAAGGAGGTTGCCCTTAACTGGAGCACAGCGGAAGAAAAAAACTGCGCCTACTATATCATTCAGCGTAGCCGGAACGGCCGTGATTACGATAGCATCGGATCAATAACAATCGGCAATTCTTACGCAGTGAACCATTACCTGTTTAGAGATCATAATCCTTTCGCAGCAGCAAATTATTACCGTTTAAAACAGGTTGACTTAGACGGCAAGTACACTTATTCCACCATAAAAAAGGTGATAATTGAACAAGCCGGCTTTAGCTACACCATCATGCAAAATCCTGTGAGAAATGAAGTAAGGATAAACCTGCAATCAGAAAAACCCGTTAAACTGCAACTGGTGGTGAGAGATGCCATTGGGCACCTGCTAATAGATCAAAAACAACAAGTTACCCAGGGCGGTTTAACTTATACCACCCCTGTTAAAAATATGGCGTCAGGCACCTATTTCTTAACCGTTACTTCAGGAAAAACATCTGTAACAAAGATGTTTATCAAGCGCTAAGCCGGACTGATATCTCGGTAGGATTGATCGGGTGGATTGCAAGTAAAGTCACATTGAATTGGATCAATTATTATCTCCGGAAGATAACCAGTAATTGTATCAACCGATGTAGATAAGAGATGTCGGAACACACAGGAGAAACTTATAAAAAGGACAACCATTTGGACAACTAAAAATAAACCCACATCTTCTGAATACTGTTATATAAAAGTGGTCCCGGCGAGACTATGAAAAATTGGCTGAAACCCACGTAAAATCTACGTTTTTTACAGGGTGAGATGGTTTGCTCACCGAATTGCTCACCTGAATTGATTTGATGGATTGTAGTGCAAAGAACTGTGTTGGGTAAAGATATAAATATTGCTGGTTATTTTATCCAGTTCTCTATCTGTAATCCTTCGACCCGGTTAAATTCTTTTTCGTTGTTTGTTACGAGTATACGGTTCAGGCTTTTTGCATGAGCTGCAATTAATGTATCCAGTGGGCCAATCGGAGTTCCTTTCATCTCAAGTTCACTGCGTATCTTGCCATATTCAATAGTAGCCTGATAATCGAATGGAAATATTTCAAAGGGGATCAGCAATTGATTTAATGCATTAAGGTTTCTTTCCGGATTGGAACTCTTTCTTGCGCCATAATCCAGTTCAGCCAGTGTTATTACGGATATGCCTATCTCACCTGGTGAAATGTTACTAAACTTTTCAAAAACGGCGACAGGTTTTTTCTTAATCAGGTAAATGCAGATGTTTGTATCGAGTAGATAGCTCATTTAATCAAATGATTCCCTTGTCTGCTCAAAAGGTTGGTTTCTGTCCTCCATAAAGTCTGAAGTAAAATGCTCCAGGCTATCGAACACGTTTTGCCAGGGATTGTGAAATGGAATGATGTATAAGACATTACCCACTTTCTTTATATAGACTTTATCATCGTTTATTTTGAAATCGTCAGGTATTCGTATTGCCTGAAATCCTTCGTTATCTTGAATATTAACCGTTTCTACCTTCATGGGTTACTATCTTTGTGTACGAAGTTAACTTTTTTAATTTTCGAAAATTCGGAGAATTGTAGCTTTATGCATCTAATATCCGATTAGAATTATAAACTCATCATATTTAAAGACATATATTCAGCACCTTCTGATTCTTTCGCATTTACTTTCACTACATAAGATTTACGTTCTTTTGCTTTTGAATATTATAGATTCCTGGGCCTTGTGTAAGTTGATATCATCCCGCAGCACATTCATCAGATATAGGGTCGAAGTGTGTTATAAACACTGGGCATCCATAATTTATTTACCAATTTAATTTTTGTTACCTTGACACCACCCAAATTAACTTGCAAATATGAATTTGAACCCTAAAGTGGACTTGAAAACTCTATTTCTTAAACTATACAACGCCAAGACCGAAGAAGAAGTTGATGCTTTCATTGCTAACCAACCAGACATTTTTGAAAACAAAAATTGGGTACCGATAGGCAACAATGAAAGCAATTATGGCATCATTGAAAATCAGCAATCAAATCCAATTGCTGCTTTGGTTGAAAAGGTTACCAACTCAATAGACGCCATTCTCACAAGAAAATGCCTGGAAAATGGTATTGAACCTGATGCTACTAATGCACCCCATTCGATGTCGGAAGCCATCGAACGCTTCTTTCCGGATCATAAACAGTGGGACTTACCAACATTCCGCAGAAAACAGGCCGAAGAAATTCAAATTCTAGCAGATGGTCCACCTAGAAACACATCGGTTATTATTTATGATAATGGAGAGGGTCAGCACCCTCAGGACTTTGATAACACTTTTCTCTCGCTGGTTCGTGGAAATAAAAATAAAATCATGTTCGTACAGGGAAAGTACAACATGGGCGGCTCAGGTTCTATTGTTTTTTGCGGCAAGAAAGGTTATCACTTATAGCTTCAAAAAAGTTCGACGACAAAGGGCAGTTTGGATCTACGCTTGTTCGTGAACATCCCTTTGCAAAAGGTGAATCAGAGTACAAAAAGAACACCTGGTACGAATTCCTGAAAATAGATGGCAAGGTTCCAGCATTTGACTTAACCGAAGAATTAGATTTAAAGCTTTTCAATCGAAAGTTTAAAACGGGTACGATTGTTAAAATGTATTCGTACCAGTTCCCTCCTGGGTATTCGGGGTTTGCACAAGACCTAAACCAGAGCCTAAACGAATTTTTATTTGAACCGGTGCTGCCAGTCTACACGGTGGATAAAGAAGAACGCTATCCTAATAACAAAGTCTTACAGATGGACTTGTTTGGGTTAAAACGACGATTAGAGGACGATAAAAACTACATCGACACGTTCTTCTCTGAAGTATATACCGATGAACTTTTTGGAGAAATGAAGGTGACGTGCTATGTATTTAAGTCAAAGGTCGGCGATAATGATGTTAAGAAAACTAAAGAAAATATCCGACGCTTCTTTTTCAAGAACAACATGTCGGCAATGTTTTCAATCAATGGACAAGCGCATGGACATTACACATCTGAATTTATAACCCGTCAACTAAAATTTAATCTACTTAAAGATTATTTACTTATTCATGTGGACTGTACCAAAATGAAGTATGAATTCCGCAAGGAGCTTTTTATGGCTTCCCGGGACCGCCTGAAACAAGGTGATGAAGCCAACGAGTTGAGAGAATACCTCGGAAAAAAACTGCGCAAGAGCCAGTTGGCCGAAATTGACAAAAGGAAAAAAGAATCAATTGGTTTTGACAGTGAAGACACAAATGAGTTGCTGAAATCCTTTGCCAAGAACCTGCCTAAGGACTCCGAGCTTTTTAAGCTACTGCAAAACACTTTAAAGTTAGAGGAGCAGAAAAAAGAAAAAGAAACACAGAAGCAGGAAAAGAAGGACAAACCCAAAGAGCAGAAGGCACCGTTTAATCCTAAGCGTTTCCCTACTTTCTTTAAACTCCATAGTAGGAACGGGCAGCAGCCTGTTATTGCCCTGCCTCAAAACGGAGAGAAGGTCATTAAGTTTGATACCGATGCAGAGAACCAATACTTCGACCGGGTAGAGGAACCTGGCGACCTGCAAATTGCATTATTGGACGTTAAACGCAATGATAGCAATGGCGGTAACAGAGAAGGTAATGGAACCGACATTAGCTCACTCCTGAATATTGTAAAGAGCAGTCCCAATGATGGTACTATTCGTATTTCCCTTAATCCTACTGCGGAAATGAATGTCGGTGATGAAGCCCAGGTTAAAGTCTCGCTTACTGGCACTGGCGACCCATTTGAAGAGATTTTGTGGGTGAAGGTTAAAGAAAAAGAAATTCCAAATGAGAACGCACCCAAAGAGGAAGAAGCGCCTGAAAACATTGGTTTGCCTGAGTTGAAAAAAGTTCGGAAAGACGGGTGGGATGCCTTGGCTGAATCTAATATTTCAATGGATTACAGTAATGTTATGTATCCTATCGGAGAAGGTAATGTTTTGCAAACCATTGTTATTAATTTGGATAGCAATGTTTTCCTGAACTACCGTTCCAAATTGAAATCTGAAGATCAATTACGTATTGCGGAAAAACGCTACATTGCCTCTGTATATTTTCATACTTTGTTCCTTTACATGATAACCAAAAAGAAGAACTATAAATTGAGCTTGGTAAAAGATGGGCAAGATGATGAGATTACAGTAGACGAGTACATTCGGGATGTGTTTGACAGCTACTATTCCGATTTTCTTTTAAATTTTGGTATGGAGCAATTGATTAGCTCGTTAGAAGAGTAATTCAAATTGCAACTATACTCCATAAGTAATCATAATAGGCCTTAAACGCATTTGTATTTGTTCTGTTGTTGGCCTATCTTCTTTACGGTATCGAAGCATTTCAAAAATTATTTGAAAAAGCTCATCATGTTCGCAATGGGAATCGGTTCTAAGTATTTGCCCAGTAGGTAAATTTCCCTGAAAAATATACCAAAATAGTTTCCCTAATTGAAAAATATCAGATGCAGTATCAATTATACAATCATAACTATAAGACATTTCCTTTCCTTCTGTTAGCATTTTATTTGTTGCTTCTGGACTTAACCATCCAACGGGACCAATTTTTTCATTTATGTAATCCAAATCGTAGTCTCTATCCTGAAAATCTACTAAACCCAAATCACCAATCTTAAACTCATTTCCTAAACGAAGGATATTATCATGTTTAATGTCTCGATGATAAATCCTTGCATCGTGTAACTGCTTAATACCCGAAAGAATACTTACGCACAATCCGAGCTTTTGATTGAATGTGAAATTAAATTTATTGTTCTCGAGATAACTTGCCAAGTCTTCATCTGCTTTTTCCATAACTATGTAGTGAAACCGCGCTGTTTGCTTAGCGAATTCGCCCAATTGAATGTCCAACTCCCCAGAATGAAAAAAAGAAACAACATTTGCTAGAGGAATACGGGCAGCTCTTCTGAAAGCCTGAATTTCTCGCTTAAATCTTGCAATCCTTTTCTTATCTCCTTTTTCATTTCTGCCTGTAGGCGTTTTACAAATTTTGATTACCCTATCTTCAACTTCACCGTATGGGTCAACTAGACGAAAAAGACTTGAGCTCGCACCTTTATTTCCATCCCTTGATGAACTTAAAGATGATAGCCTGAAGTCTTCGTAATCTATTTGTACAAAGTTGTCTTCGGGGTTTGAATGTAAGCTAATAGCTGTCCCATTAAAGAACATAGTGTTTTCGATTTCTTATACTTCTAACTTTTTGATTTCCGCCAAAGAATCAGCATTTATGGTAAGGTAATCTTCGACTTCGACCACTTGGGTAGCCGCCAAGCCATAAAATTTTAATACTTGTTTTTGAGTAGAATTAGCCTTATCAGAAGTATTAAGAAACAGCTTGTTAAAGAAATTTAATCGGTTGTCTCGAGCAGCTTTGGAATTCGACTGAGTAACACAATTTCTCGCATATTCTTGAAGCGGTTCACACTCTTCTTGGGTTGGTTTTATATCACCACCGATGAGGACCAAAATTCTATAGAAGTACGTTAGAGTATCATCACTTAAATCATCATTATTAAGAATAAAATCAAACAAAGTATAAAAATCGTTTCGTTGCTTATATCTTGTTTTTTGAAGAGTATAGATTTTATTTAGTAAAAGCAGCTTATCAAGCACATCCATGAATATGGACTGGATTGTATTCATTTCTTCAGACAAAATATCGGTTTCGTAGTAGTCATCTAGTTGTCCTTTTTTATCAACATGACCATCTTTAACTAGCACGACCAACTCAGAAATAAACTCAATATCGTTCATCCTTTTAAGAGTGGATTCGGTAAATATTTTTAACTTGGTAAACTGTGTACTGGACGCGATACTATTTACAAGGTCAAGAAATCTTGTGTTATAGAAGTCGGCTTTTCTTACCTCAGGTTTATTTAGATGAACGCCTGTCTTATTTACAAGCGCGTAAAACTTCTCAATTGGCATCGCTTCCGAATCAGTGATAATCGCTATAGGGATTTTGAATTTTAAAAACTCTGGAAAGCGTTTGGCATCGTAATAATGTCCTTCTTCGTTTGGAAAGCCTTTATCAATGAAACTAATGATAGTTCTTGACCGTTGTTGACCATCTACCATTTGGTACTTTCCATCCAACGTTTGCAACAGAAAGAAAGTAGGTATTGGTATGTGTTTATTGACTGACTTAATTAGTGTTTGCCGATCACTGAGAGACCAAATAAAATTTCTTTGATATGGTGGGCTTAAATCAATATTGCCGCTTTTGTATTGGTGATACAACTTTCCTAAAGACCACTCTGTGTTTTGATATTTCATTGTTTCTTAAATAAAACAAGCAGCACATCCTTCTGCTTCTGTGTCATCAAGGATGTCAAGCAAGTAAGTTGTTTTGGTTTGAGTTATATTTTTTTTCAAGTAATCTTCCTTAATTCTTTTTACTCTATCAGGTTGCATCAATTCTTTCAAACTTTCATTTTGGTTCCATGTAAATCCGGCATTTTCATCTTCGTAAGCCATTGCCTTTGCAAATTTGTCCAGATGCTGCTCCAATAGCCAAACCCACTCAATTTTCTGCTGAAAGAAACAAAAGAAACAACCGGAACGGCTGCGGGCATACTGTCCTTGCTTGCCCTCTACTTCAAAACTTCGCTTTTGGTAATACGCCGGCACCCCGACGCCACTTTCCTCTAATATCCGAAAAATGTCGTCACGAACTAGAACTTCTTCGTTTCCCAACAAAGGGAAATAAGTTTCCTGCGCTAAAGGGTAAGCCGTTGTTTTTAGAAATTCAAAGATTAAGTAGTTAGTATCTTTGATGCCTGCGTCTAACAATGTGGTGAGTTTAGTGGCTTGATTAAAGCTAGTATCAAGTGGTTTGGATAAAACACTTAGGAACTTGGCTTTAACATTGCTCAGGTCCACTTTCTCCAATAAAGATATTGTTAGTTCAAGGCTAGAATTGGCTAAGAACTTATTGATAACATCCTCACTCCATATGCTTTTACGGAACGGGAAAATAGATTGAATGTTTGTTTTGCGAGAAATATAGCCTTCACGATCTTCATCACCACGGATGCCGACGTATGAAACCACCGAATCTTCGCCGACAAATTTTTCGAACGGTATAAGTTTTAAATTCTTGGTGCACCAGCGGGCATTGGACGAAGGGAGAAAACCACCGTACAATTTTAAAAAGTGGTCGAATGGGTCGACATGACTATTGGGCGCACCAACGAGCCGCTTTATTTTTTTACCCAGGTAAACTTCGAGGTTGTCAATTAGTTGGTAAGTTTCGTCAAGCTCTTTCCCTGTGTCACAGGTATAGTATTCAATGTCCAGCTTCGGATATTTCTGAAAAAGGTAAATGGCTAAAGCAGCACTGTCTTTACCACCGGATATTCCTAATACATGTCGTGGTTTGTTACTCATTGTCTATGATCTCCTTTAGAAGTTTTGCTAAAGCGGCAATATTTAAGGTCTTATCCTTTGTTAGTGTTAGTCGCAAAGCATCCTGAATTTTGGCCACTTCTTTTTCCTTTTGCTTTGGTAAACGAATCAAACTTCTTTGGACACCATCTGCAAATGTATCCAGTTGCACGGCCAAAACTTCTTCTCCAAATGCATCTATGCCACTTCTGGTGAACTGGCTTAAACTATCCAGTTCCATAATGATCGTTTTGAACTTATCATATAAGAGCAATTCGTCACTATCGCTAAAGTTTTCAAGCGGTTTGCCAATTAGCGTCTGCGCCAATGAGGATAACCAAGCATTCCGGTCGTCTAACATGCTGTCAACACGCATGGTAAACTTTACCTGATGTGGCACCAAAAGATACTTCTTAACTGTTTTGTATCTTGCTTGTAGTTTGACTTTATACGTCTCAAAATCTACCTTCTCGTATACGATTTCATCCTGAATGAACTGTTCCAAACGATCATACAAAGCTTCCAAACTTGTCCGCAGCTCCCGAATGGCACCTTGCAAACTAACAATATATGATTTGAAATAATCTTGATTCGATTCTAACTCTTTTAAGCTCGTGTCTAAGGCCGTTGGAAAATCTTCAAAGAAGGTTTTTTCCGGGTCTTGCGCTGTAGCAATAACATTGCGTAAAGCCAAGGCTTCCCTGCTTAAATTCTTTGTGTTTTTTGAATAATATTTTAACCCTCTATAAAATGTGAGGAATGGCTTGATGGTTTCTACAAATGTTTGATTGGTTAGTACATTTTTGGTTTCTTGATTGAGGAGTACACGATAGCTATTGAAAATGTCTAGTCGTATTCCATCTAAGTTAAATGCCTTAATAAAATACTCCTCCGGATTTTTCACAATTAAATCCAATGTGTCTTCTGAAAGTTCCGGTATAAAACCATCAACACCGTATAAGGCGAAGTCTTCTCGTCGCAAAAAAAGGAACGAGGGAACCCAAAAATCGATCAGCCCTTGTTTTATTTTAAAGGGTCTGACCTGTAATCCTGCCATAAACTCGGCTACACTCTTCATTTCCTTTGTTGCACGATGCAGAAACTCGTTTGAGTAATTCCATAAAGGAGCAAACGAAGATTGTTCATTGATTTGTAACTGGCGGTTTACTTCGTCAACATAAGGCTCCAAGTGATTTTCTTTTAGCAATGTCAAGTAAATGGTTTTCTCAGGCGGGAACTTTGCCGCTTCGAACCCCAAATCTCGCAGTGCCCAATTGTTTACTAGCGCTTTGAAATACTGTTTCCTGGCCGTTCCAATTTGCGGGGAAACTTTGTGCTTATTTACCAATTCATTTTTGAAAATTGGAGCTAGGTGATAAACGGATGAACATATAGAAGATAAAAGGCCCTTAAACTGTCGGTCGTTTTGAATCGTTACTTTCTTGCCACTCCAAAACCATATAACATCCGAACTGCCATTCAGCATGTTAAACAGGATATAATGGTTCAAAAGGTCCTTTTGACTTACATAAATTTTTTCTAACTCTCTCTTTGCAACTTTGTCGTCTTTATTTTCCTGCAATACACGGCCTGTTTTTTCCAGATCGTGCAACAGCTCTTTGATTCTTTTTGTATTCGTATAATAACAGTAAACAATAGCTTCTTCTTGTTCTTTCGATATAGTTATAATTTCATCTTCCGTTAGCTTTTCATTAAACAGCAAATTTACAAAGCCATCTATCTCGCCCATAGGAGCTTCATTATGAGGCTCATTAGAAATTACATAAGCAAATTTGCGGGGTGCGCCATTTTCGTAGGCATATCGCTTCGCGAGTACAGGCTCTAAGTCAAAGGATCTTCGAAGCAATGTGGCTACATCCGTCACATCACTTACTTTATTTCCAGCTTCACGCAATGCTGAATGAATATCGAGGTCAGTACCCTCAAAGAGGATATATCGCTTGCTGTGCTTTCTATAAAAAATGATCTTTGCATTTTCAAGACTATCAATCAATTTTTCTGCATCTTTAATGCCTAGGCAAACCTCAGCATACCCTTTTATAAAATTCCCATCAAGAGTTGAGCCTGCAGCCGCAAAAATGTTGAGGAAACCAATTGTCTTTACCAATTTTAGGTAGACATCAATGTTCTTGTCAAAGGCACGTTCTACTTCCTCAATTGATCGCTTAATTATGGAAAGGGAAGAGAAATCTGGATTGTAATGAGAGGTTAAGTAGGAATATAAGTTGAAGTTCAAATAATCATAGACTTGCGGTAAGCCGTAAAAAGGAGACGAGGCCTGCCGGAACTTCTCAAGGCTTGTAAAATCTGTAGCCTCTAAAAACGAAAATAAGGAGCGTTCGTTTTGACCATACCGTTGAAGCGCCTGGGTCAGTACATTGGCTGCGGTAATATCTAAAGGGAATATTTTACCATTAACTTCTTTGCTGTAAGATTCGTTTTGATTGAATGCCTTTGACTTGCCAAAGATTTTAAAAGAGGCATCAAGCAGTACCTTTTTGGGCTTTTCAAATCCCTTTTCCTCAATATGCTCTGAAGCGAGATATAACAATTGTTCTACTGGTTCATTGAATATGATTTCCTTGAACCTTCCCTTAATTTTCGACCATTCTTGTCGTTGAGCTTCCGTTAGAGAAAAGCCGTAGCTTTCAAAGCTTTGATGAATTGTTGTAACAAAAACAAAGTTATAATCTGCGTTGTTAACAAATTCCGCTAATTGTTGAACAAAGTAAAGTTCAACTTCCGGCCTATTTTGGGCAGCGAACTCAAGAAACTTTCCAAATTCATCAACAATGATGAAAAACAAAGGAGATTTCGATTTCACGTCAAGGTAGCGGACGAGTAGCTCTGTTAGAATGTACTCTGTTCTGTTCTCTTTCTCGGCAACATTTAACGCTTGAGCGAAAGCCTCAATAATTGATTGATAAGAACCAACGATTTTAATTAGCTCAACTTTTGGTTTTGCTACAAAATTGGGCTCAAAGTAGGGCTTCTGTTTTCGAAGACTTTGTTCGAGTGCTAACAAAAAAGAAGACTTTCCCGTTCCATACGAACCAATAATATTAAAGGAACGTATGCCTTTTTTAAAATCATCTACTAATTGACTAACGACACGCCTGGCATTAGGGGTTGGTATATAATTAAACTCCTTATCAGTGTCTCGAACAATGTTTACGGAGGGATTGTAATTAGCCTTCATAATATTGTTTTAATACGGTCAATGGATTAGGCTTTTGGTTAAACTGCAACTCTTTTATACCTGCTTGGTCATAATAATTAATATCTTCATGAGCTTCCGTTAGCTCACTAATTTTATCAAGTATTCCATTTCTATTTAAAGCAAAGACCGAACCGGGGCTGTTAATATCATTCTCTAAACTTGTCAGACTAATTGAATTTCCAAATGCGGAATTATCGGCAATACTGTATAGAAATAATGAAGTTGGCAATTCTGGCCGTTCTACGTTTTCAATATAAAAGCAATCATATCTCGTTGTCGTTTCCTTTTTCCCATTCCAGTCAGCTTTCTCCTTTTTGTAAAACTTCACAAGTTTTAAATCGCATAGAAGGCCTGAAAAGCTATCTTCAGAATTCTTTGAGTCATCACTGCTTGACAAGTACATTTTTTTAAACACATCAAAATCTGCTTCTACAGTGTTTTGCGTAAAGTTGATATTTTCGTCAAATTCTGCACGCTTCTTAATGTAAGCGACGTAGGTATCCCTTGTAAATTCAACCTTTTCCCTTCTAAATTCGTTAAAGACGATATTATACGTGGAAGCAAAATTGTTTTTTATTAACTGATAGTGCAGCAACCATAAACTCGCATCATCTTCTAAAAAGGGGTCCCATCCGCCATCATCCAAAAGAGCGCGACCAAAAACGGTGATTTCATCTTTCACCGTAGTAATGTTGAAGGCTTTCATCCAGAATCTTATTGCTGCTACCATGTTTTTACCAACGCCAAGCGCAACTACTGCATCTTCTTGATTAAACAATCCATTTTTAGCTACAAAATCATATCCCTTTTTAAGCCAAAGAGTTCGACATTGAAATGATTCATGACCTGAAAAGATATATTTTATAGGATTGATATCCACCATGTTGCGAAGAAACCTTATTTTCTAGTTCGAAGTTACTAACCTTCTACAAGATTAGGTGTTTGAGTTATATACCTTTGTTGATAACAATTAGATTTTACTAATTACACCCTTCTTTCCCCTCCGCGCCCATTCCTTCAAACCCTGTAAAACCAAGTGCCTCGCAGCTCCCGAGTAATTAAACGTATACCATGCCGTTTTGGCAAATTCAGTAAGCAATGTAAATTCTTCTTCGGTAAGATAAAGAGTAACTTTCCGGGTAGTGCAATCCGGTTTTCCTTTTGGCCGGCCACCTTTGTTCTTTTTTATTTCACCAGCATTTTCTTGCTTCTCTACAAGAATTTTATTTTCCTGTTCCATACGCACATTTTTATTTGTTTCTGTTTTCTAACAAAAGCGACTCCGGAGCTTTTATTGACCGTAAAAACCGGTTGAGGTTTTTTACGGTAATTAACCTCAATTGTTTGACAATTGTACATCTGGCCGAACCCGCTTCAAGGGGTTCTTTTTTTAATATCGCTTTTCATGTATTTCATACTTGTCGTTTAATGACTACCATAATAGTGCCGGTGAAAAGAAAAAATGTACCAAGGCAAACAGAAAACCAACATGCATTTTGAATGGATGTTTTTTCTGACACTGCTTGGCAATGAGCCTCCGGTGCAAAAAACATCCGTTCAAAATGCACAAGCCTGCGCAGCAAATGACAGGCTATTTGGTATTTTGCCGTATATCCTGTTCACCGCCAAAAAGTCGGTTTTTAAGTTCCTTCATATTGTTGCTGACTTTGCGCTGGGTAACCTTCGCATAGATTTGCGTGGTGCGGATGCTTTTATGCCCTAGCATCTGGCTTACCGTTTCTAAGGGAACATCATGCTCCAGTGTTACGGTGGTGGCAAAGGTGTGCCGTGCTGTATGGGTGGTGAGATGCTTTTTTATTCCGCAGATCACCGCTATTTCTTTCAGGTAGCCATTAAACCGCTGGTTGCTGTTAACAGGCAGTAGGCGATTATTGTAAACACAGTACGGATAATCTTTATATTTTTCTACTATTTCAAGTGAGATGGGTAACAGCGGCACTCGCTCCGGACTGTTCGTTTTCTTCCTGTCTTTTACAATCCATTGCTCGCCATCAATGCCACGCATGATGTTGTCTTTTGTTAGATTTGCCACATCGTGGTAAGCAAAGCCGGTAAAGCAGCAGAACAAATAAACATCCCTTACTTCTATCAACCGGTCTATGTGCAGTTCTTTCCTGTACAAGGTCATGATCTCATCCATGGTAAGCCTTTCCCTTTGAGGTTCGTGGTAGCTGCATTTGAAACCGGTTAAAGGGTTGGAGGGAATCCATTCCTGATCGACAGCCATTTTGATGACACGCTTGAAAATCTTAATATACTTCATAGCGGTATTACTGCCAACACAATCATGCGTTGTCAGGTAATGCTCAAAGTCAAAAGCAAAGGAAGATTTGATGTCTTTCAGCAGCATGTCAGATAAATGAAACCGGTGCTTTATAAAAGCATAAAGCTTGTCGTGGGCTTTGGCTTTGGTTGCATCGCTCATCCAA
>CAXTDO010000002.1:0-2262 GCA_964242315.1 uncultured Flavihumibacter sp. | reverse complement strand
CAGCATAAAGCTTGTCGCGGGTCGTATGCAGGCTTTTCAACGTATTGTCAGATCTTTTGCCGGTATTCACTTTTTCTGCAAACCTGTTAATGTAAAATTCAAATGCTTCTTTCAGGCTTCTTTGCTTTTCGCCAATGCCCAGGTATACATTCTTCAATGCTTCGGCGCTGATCGGCTTCTCCAAAGCCAGCAACCGGCTGTAATGCTTATGCAGGTCGGCCTTCATAATAGTCAGCTTTCTATTGATAACCTGTGCTTCCTCAGACTTGCCTTTTACACATTGAGCTTTGTTATCCCATAGATTGCTTTCAACGTACTGGTGGGTGGCTAGCTCCATCCGTTTGTAATCAACGGTGAGGCGAAGGTAAATAGCTGGCTTTCCGTTTTTAGAACGCTGCCTGTTCAGCCGGAACAGGATAGCAAAAGTTTGATGTCCTTAATTCATACAACACATTTTTAGTTTTACTTATTTTGATTCCATCACACTTGTCTTAATGCTACTTCAAAAAAGTCAAACGCAATACAGGAGCGCACTTTAGGTCATCCTGGTGAGCAAATGTAAAATATAATTCTGCTAACCGATTTGCTAACCTTTTCAATTGGTTTATTTTGTATCCTTTTGATAGAAACAAAATAAAAATCCCGCATAAAACATACAGTTTATGCGGGATTAGCAGCTTTTGATAATTTTCCAGTGGTCCCGGCGAGAATCGAACTCACATCTAAAGTTTAGGAAACTTCTATTCTATCCATTGAACTACGGGACCAATATTTCAACCACTAACGAAAGGACCGCAAAAGTAAAGTTTTCTGACAATTCACAATCTAAAATCTCTAATCTGAAACACGGCTCTTATCTTTGCAATCCATTTAAATTTTATGAAGTTTTACAATCTTTTGATAAAATACAGGCTTTACGTCGGCATCTTCGTCCTTATCCTCGCTATTATTGTTAACATTACCAGTGGCTTCTGGCCCTCTTTTATATTATACCTGATTGGAGTAATCCTGATTGCCGGGCATTTTTTCTTCGGCCCCATGCGACTCATTCAGCAATATATGGAAAATGGTGACATGGAAGGCGCTGAAAAAGTGCTGAACTCCGTACAATTCCCTAACCTGCTTTATAAACCCATCCGCTCCGTATATTTTACCCTCAAAGGTAACGTTGCCATGATGAAACAGGATTATGCCGGCGCTGAAACAAATATGAAAAAAGGCCTCGACCTCGGTATGCCGATGAAAGAAGCCGAAGGTGCCAGCCTGCTGCAAATGGGAATGCTGCAAATGCAGAAAAACAATATCAAATCCGCTGAAAGCTATATCCGTTCTGCCCTTCGTAGCGGACTTCCCGACAAAGAAAACCAGGCCGCCGCTTACCTGCAGCTTTGCTCTATCATGATGACAAAAAGGGAATTTCGCGCCGCCAAAGATTTTTTCCGCAAGGCTAAAGCACTTAAAGCTACTACACCACAGATAGTAGATCAGATAAAACAAATAGAGAAGTATATATCACGAATGCCGGGATAAGGTTTATGACTTATGAAAAACAATGTCAACTGACTGAGCCGTTGGCCATTTACCAAACACCTCCTCCGTTTTTTCAAAACGAAAGGAAAATATCTTATTAAGCTGACTTTGTACTAACAATGAATTGGCCAGCGTTCCCAAAAAGGCAAATGGAAGCTTATAATGAACAATATCAGTCATCTCCACACCTCCTTCAATTTCTTTAAAATGATGCTGATGGTGCCACATACTATAGGGGCCATAACGTTGTTCGTCTACAAAATACTTCTGGTTTTCCACATGGGTAATCTCCGTCATCCAGTAAAGGGGAATGCCCATAATAGGTTTTACAGTATACTCTATTATCTGTCCGGCGTACATTGTCTTACCGTGATACAAAGAAAGGATCTTAAACCCTAAATGTGCGGGAGTAATATCCTGCAAATTAGCCGGTGTTGAAAAAAATTGCCATGCTTTCTCAAGCGTTACAGGTATCTTTTGAACGGTTTTAAGCGAGTATACAGCCATTACATTGTACAACGATTTGTAGTGTATAATTGTTTGGCTGTTGTCAGGTATCAGGTATGGAGTAAAAACATGCTGAACTTTAAACACACCGATTAATGCTAACAACCAGGCTGCACCAAGCTTTAAACCTTAAACTTTATACCTTCAGTATAAACTTCACTTTTCAAGATTCTTTCCTTTAGCTTTTTAAACCCGGCATTATTCTTTTCCACATATTCAAAATGC
>CAXTDO010000001.1:8879-33039 GCA_964242315.1 uncultured Flavihumibacter sp. | reverse complement strand
TTCTAATACTGCCGATCCAAACCCTCCTACCACAGTTCCATCTTCTACAGTGATCACTTTATCAAATTTTGAAAATACTTCATGCAATAAATTTTCATCAAGCGGTTTCACAAAACGCATATCGTAATGGGCCGGGTTCAGTCCATCAGCTTTTACAGTGCGGATGGCGGCTGCAGCAAAATTACCTGGATGGCCGATGGAAAGGATCGCAATATCAATACCATCTTTCAATTTTCTTCCGGTACCAATTTTAATTTCTTTCATTTCTGTTCTCCATTCTGCCATCACACCTTCGCCCCTCGGGTATCTTATTACTATCGGGTTATGCATTGATTCCAGTTGAGCCGTATACATCAGGTTTCTTAGCTCCGATTCGTTCATGGGTGCGCTGACAATTAAATTGGGAATGCAACGCATGAAGGCAATATCATAAGCCCCATGATGAGTTGGACCATCTTCCCCTACCAAGCCCGCACGGTCAAGACAAAACACAACAGGAAGTTTTTGTATGGCCACATCATGGATAACCTGATCGTAAGCCCGTTGCATAAAGGAAGAATAGATATTACAATAAACCCGCATTCCCTGGGTAGTTAATCCTGCACTTAAAGTTACTGCGTGTTGTTCGCAGATGCCTACATCAAAAGCTCTTTCAGGCATCTTATCCATCATGAGTTTCAAAGAAGAGCCGGAAGGCATTGCGGGCGTTACACCCATGATGTTTTTATTCTTCTCAGCCAGTTCTATAATGGTGTGTCCGAACACATCCTGGTATTTGGGCGGTTGCGGCGTTTCAAATTTCTTTTTATAAATTTCACCGGTTATTTTATCGAATAAGCCGGGCGCATGCCACTTGGTTTGGTCTTTCTCAGCAAGGGAATATCCTTTGCCTTTCACCGTTACAATATGAAGCAGTTTTGGCCCGGGTATATTTTTCAGGTCATTAAGTGTGTCTACCAGTTTAGTAATGTTATGCCCGTCGATTGGACCGAAATAGCGGAGATTAAGCGATTCGAAAAGATTACTGCTTTTACTTACAAAGCCTTTGATAGTGTGTTCCAGTTTACTGGCAATTTCCCTCGAAAAATTACCGCCCACCGGCAGTTTACCCAATGCTTTCCAGATATCATCCTTTAGCTTGTTGTAAGTTTGAGAAGTAGTAATATCGGTTAAATATTCTTTCAGGGCACCAACATTC
Source organism: uncultured Flavihumibacter sp. (assembly GCA_964242315.1). Lineage (GTDB taxonomy): Bacteria > Bacteroidota > Bacteroidia > Chitinophagales > Chitinophagaceae > JADCRZ01. The sequence continues at coordinate 31,841 of CAXTDO010000001.1, read as the reverse complement.
TGATCAATGCTCATGCAGTTGTCGTTGAGGATGATCAGTAAGTCGGCATCGGCAACACCGGCATGGTTCATACCTTCAAACGCTTCGCCTGCCGTTAAGGCGCCATCGCCAATTACCGCCACTGATTTTCTGTCCTCACCTTTGTATTTAGCAGCCATGGCCATGCCCAAAGCGGCTGAAATAGAAGTTGACGAATGGCCAACACCAAAAGTATCATATCCACTTTCACTTCTTTTTGGAAAACCGCTGATGCCGTTGTATTTACGATTGGAAATAAAGTTATCACGGCGGCCGGTGAGAATTTTGTGGCCGTAAGCCTGGTGGCCCACATCCCACACTAACTGATCATAAGGGGTATTGTAAATATAATGGAGCGCTACGGTTAATTCCACTACTCCCAAACTGGCGCCAAAATGGCCTCCATGCACACTTACAATATCCACGATATACTGCCTTAGTTCGTCGCATAACTGATGAAGTTGCTCTTTAGGTATCTTTTTAAGATCATCTGGACTGTCTATTTTCTGCAATATCGGGCCGGGAGTAATTTCCATCTTACATTAATAAGGGTTAAAGATACGTAACAGTGCGGTTGCGTGGTATTCAGATGCGTGCAATTATTAACGATATTTACAATTTACTATTGCAAAAGTTGTAAATTCCCCATATTAAACGCCTTTAGATGTATCATTTTACGATCAGGTGTCTTAATAAAATTCCCATTTTGATGCCATTAAGCCCATTATATAGCCATTAATACAATTGCCGGTTTTAAGGCCGGTTAAAAGAATAAATTTGCAGTATGACACTTAAGGTTCCCAAATATTGGATTTTTCAGCTTGTCGGCTGGGGATTATTTGTTTTAATGTATGTCTTTTTCGCCTTTGTATTTGAAAGGCTTACACTCGACTTTATCTTAAAGCAAATGATTTTTGTGGGTCTTGGGGTTGGCTTCTCTCATGCGATGCGGGCTGTTATTAAGCGCACCAACGTGTTGTTGCAGCCTTTACAAAATCAATTGATAGGGTTGATAGTTATTATCCTATTTTTTTCTTTAACGGTAGGTAGCTTTGATTCCCTGCTTACTTTTTTAGTGGATCTCAGAACTCCGCAGCAACAAAAGTTTACCGAAACAAAAATCCTCATAGATAATACCTTCCATGCATTTGCTTACCTTTTTATGTGGTGCTGCATTTATTTTATCTACCACAATATTCAAAAAAACCGTAAGCAACAGCTTGATACATTAAAGCTCGAAGCACTGGTAAAAGAACTTGAATTAAAAACCATTAAAGCGCATATCAATCCACATTTTATTTTTAATGCCTTGAACAGCATCCGTGCACTGATTGATGAAAACCCGGTAAGAGCAAGAACTGCCGTTACGGAATTAAGTAATATCCTCAGAAGCAGTATGCAGGTGGAGAAACTGGAAACAGTAACTTTTGAAAAAGAGTTGGGTATTGTAAAGGACTACCTGGCTTTGGAGCATATACGGTTTGAAGAAAGGCTGCAAATAGAATATGATATAGAAGAAGATACGCTCGACCTGCAGGTTCCGCCAATGATGCTTCAAACACTTGTAGAGAATGCCATTAAACATGGAATCAGTAAGCAATTGGAAGGAGGGCTGGTTAAAATAATTTCGAGCTTTACCGATAAATTTCATGAGTTGAGGGTTCAGAATACCGGCTATCTTAACGGTTCTAAAAATGTAGACGGGTTCGGACTTGAAAGCACTGAAAACCGGCTTCATTTGATTTTTGGAGAGAAGGCTCATTTCCAGATCAGGGAGATATATGGTAATATGGTAGAAGCAAAAATACAGATACCCGTTTCCGTTACTTATGCATAAATTAATCAAATTATGATAAAGGCTATTTTAATAGATGATGAACGATTGGCAAGAAATGAATTAAAGAAACTATTAGGTGAATTTCCCGAGATAGAAGTAATTGCCGAGGCAGCAAACGCAAATGAAGGAATGGAAAGAATTGAAACGCTTAGTCCTGATCTCATTTTTTTAGATATTCAAATGCCGGGTAAATCAGGTTTCGAAATGTTAGCTGAATTAGACAGGGTTCCCTACGTTATATTTACTACTGCATACGATGAGTATGCGCTAAAAGCTTTTGACGTAAACGCGCTTGATTATTTACTGAAACCTGTTGAGCCAAAACGACTGGCAGATGCTGTTCAGAAATTACATCAGCAGGAAGAAAAAGAACTGAATGCTGTTCCTTCCACAACTTTAATGAACCGTAGTTTACTGGAAGACGATGCCCAGGTATTTGTAAAAGACGGAGAACGGTGCTGGTTTGTAAAATTAAGTGATATAAGACTGTTTGAAAGCGTAGGCAATTATGCTAAGGTTTATTTTGCAAATAACAAACCCCTCATACTAAAGTCTTTAAACGCATTGGAAGAGCGGCTCGATGAAAAAACGTTTTTCAGGGCCAACAGAAAGCACATTGTAAACCTTCGCATGATAGATAAAATTGAACCTTACTTTAACGGGGGTTTATTGTTAGACCTTAAAGGTGGTGAAAAAATTGAAGTAAGCAGGAGGCAAACTGTTAAGTTTAAGGAAATGATGAGCTTGTAAGTGTTTTCAACACATAACTTCGATACGTAACATCTAATGAAATCAACAGCATACATTTTAAGCCTGCTTCTTCACACCTGCTTAACTCAGGCACAAACAATAGATAAGATCATCAATCCTGTTGAAGTGAAACGGATTGAAAGCGTATTATCAGATGATAAAATGGAAGGCAGGAAAACCTTTACTGCAGGTAATGCCAGGGCAGCCAGTTTTATTGCCGCTGAATTTAAATCCATCGGATTGCAACCCTTCAATGGAGCGAAAGGGTTTAAGCAGGAATTTGAAATGACCAATACAAAAATGACCTCATTCAAGGGTACAATCGATAATCAGCCATTGAAAGAACAGCAGGTTGTTGCAATTACTTTGAAGCCTGCTCTTGCATTAACGGAGCAATCAGGATTTGATACAGGAAGCATTAAAGCCGGTGAAAACATTCAAAGAAAAGTAAGCACCTTCATGAGTGCTAACAAGAACTATGTTGTTTTTGTAGATACCAGCTTCTCAAACAGGTTTAGCCGTTTAAATCAATTTAACAGGCAGTTTGGTAAATCTACAAATAGCGTTGTTTTTATTTTAACCGATAAAGAACCTAAAGAGTTTAATATTTCAATCACCAATGCAACAACTGCAATGCCACTGGCAAATGTGGTAGGTGTGCTGCCAGGTAAGGCTAAAAAAAATGAATACGTAATTTTTTCCGGGCACTATGATCATCTGGGAATTGGTAAACCGGTGGAAGGAGATTCCATTTTCAACGGTGCTAACGACGATGCCGCAGGAACTACTGCCGTTATTATGCTTGCTAAATATTTTAAATCGCTTGGTAGCCAGGAAAGAACTATCATTTTTACCACTTTCACCGGTGAAGAAGTGGGTGGATTTGGATCGCAGTATTTTTCCCGTCAATTAAATCCCGCTGAAGTGGTGGCAATGTTTAATATAGAGATGATAGGAACAGATTCAAAATGGGGTAATAATGCAGCTTACATAACAGGTTACGAAAAAACCGACCTGGGAAAAATATTGGAAAAGAATCTGGAAAGAACAGCTTTTAAATTTTATCCAGATCCTTACCCCGATCAAAATCTTTTTTACCGTTCCGATAATGCAACGTTAGCAAGGCTGGGTGTTCCTGCACATACTATCAGTACTTCTAAAATGGATAGTGAACCATATTATCATACTGTTAATGATGAAATTGGTACATTGGATATGAAGAATATGGCTATGATTATTAAAGCTATTGCAATTAGTGCCGGATCGATAATTAAAGGAAAGGATACTCCTTCGAGAGTGGATGTGCAGCAGTTGAGATAGCGACCTGTCTGAACTGTTATTAATTTGATTGTCTGAACTGTGATTTAATGATTATATGAAAACTATGAGATGTTTCATAGTCTTCATATAATCATTAAATCACAGTTCAGGTATCCCTTTATGCAGTTATCACCGGAACGGAATGAATAGCGGCACTCATTTCTTTTATCATGCCTGCATCTTTTTCAATAGCGTTTCCAACCACTATAATATCGGCGCCCGCTTTACAGTTCAGATAAGCTTTTTCTGCATTGGTGATTCCTCCGCCAATAAGGAGGGGGGCTTCAATGCATTTCGCCACTTTTTCAATCATGGATTCTGTAATGGCACGTTTGGCCCCACTTCCGGCATCCATGTAGATGATTTTCATTCCAAGCATCTCGCCTGCCATGGCGGTGCACATGGCAATTTCATTTTTATCTGCAGGAATAGGTGTTGCATTGGAAATGTAAGAAACAGTTGTTGGCGCGCCACCATCAATCACCATATAGCCGGTGGAAATAATTTCAAGTCCGCTTTGCTTTACAAATGGTGCAGAAATAACATGCTGACCTATTAATAATTCAGGGTTTCTACCTGAAATCATAGAAAGATATAAGAGTGCATCTGCATGCCGCGATATCTGAGAGGGGCTTCCGGGGAATAAAATGACAGGTATGTGACAATTTTGTTTTATATGCTGAATGCATTCATCCAGATGGTTGGAAATTACCAGACTTCCGCCAACAAATAAATAGTCTACATGTGCCTGAACAGCCAGATTAGTAATTTCATCTAATAAATTTTTATTCACTTTATCAGGGTCAATTAATACAGCAAACGACTTATGTCCCTTCTGTTTTTTTATAACCATGCCTTGGTAGATAGCCTGCTTCATTCAAAGATTGTGCATTGGATTATTGCAAAAATGCAAAAGTTTTTCGGTTTCCAGGCATTATTAGTTTTTTAGTACTATAACCGAATATAAGAAGCCACCTGAATATTATGGTTATTTGTAAAAGATTTGCTTCGACCCGATACATACTGGTTAAGGTACCCTGCTTCCAAATCAAATTTCGGGCTGAATCTAAAGCCCAAGGCGGCATAAGCCCTGTTCTGATCAAAATATTTTTCGTTTACAACAGATTTATCACCAATGTTGATAAATATTTCATTTTGCAAAACAGCAAAAACGCCTTTGCTGAATTTTTTCTTTCCGTTAAAAGGTATTACATCTCTGAAAAAATAACGGAAACGGTTCGCGTAAGTATTGCCATTTGTTTGCAACTCATTGTTTACTATTACGGATGTAGAAATGAAACGTTGCTCCAGCCTGAAGCGATGCAGAAGCATCGTAAAACTTACCGGATGTACAACCTGCACTTGTTCCCATATCCTGTGTTCCGGTGCAAAACCGCTTACACTTCCTATAGTTCTGCGATTTTCTACAAAAGCGTAACCAAGGGTAGCGTTTATGGTTTTACTAAAATTGTATTGTATACCGGGGCGCAAAATTATCGTTTGAACATTTTTAAGCTGGTCGCTCCTACGAAGCTGTCCGTCGAAATAAAAGGTTAACGAACTACTGACTTTATAAGTATTGTAAAGCAGCAGCCACCCGTTAACTGCTTTGCTCTGAGACTTGGAAAACAAAAAAAGGTGAGCAAAAAGAATCAGGAGTATAGCCGGTTGAATAGAACGCATATTTGAACAACATTAAAATCATGTCAAAAGCAAATTTAACAAAAGTACATTGTTACCCGGGTATCAATATACAATCCCGCACTGTACCCTGACAGTATCCATCACACGGGCCATAGATAAACTGGTTTCATGTGTAAGTAAACCGGATTGCACATCGCCGCGATCCAGGCATTGCATCACTTCACGAACTTCATACTCGAACCCGTTATGGTCGTAAGGAAATGAAAAACTGTTATGCTCGCCCGTATTCAGTTCAACCGTCATGCTGGTTGCTTTGTAAAATGGCGCCGGCAACATGATTCTTCCCCTGGTACCGCAGATTTCAGCCGTAAGAGATGTTTTAATGCTGATTGAAGAAAAGATGTTGGCAGCCTGTCCACCGGGATATTGAAACTGCATGCTACAGTATTCATCAGCACCGGTATCGGCCAGCTTTCCAAAAGATTGAAGGTTTGAAGGTTCACCTAAAAGCAGGGTAGTTAAGAACAATGGGTAAATACCCACATCCAGTAAAGATCCTCCTCCAAGTTTTAGATTGAATAACCTGCCTTGTGGATCATAAGGCGCCTGAAAACCAAAGTCGGCTCTGATAAACTGTACTGGTCCGATGGCATCTTCTTTAATCAGTTCGAGTACTTTGTTAATAGAAGGCATAAACCTTGACCACATGCCCTCCATTAAAAAAGTGTTATTAGTTTTGGAAGCGTCAATCATATCCTTAACCTGCCGGTAATTTAATGCCATTGGTTTTTCACTCAACACCGGCTTTTTGTGATTGAGACAGAGAATAGCCTGTTCACAGTGAAAAGCATGGGGTGTAGCAATATATATGACATCTACCTCCGCATCTTCGGCAAGTTTCACATAATCATCATACACCTGGCTTGCACCATATTTTTCCGCAAATACTTTTGCCTTATTACCATCCCGGGAAGCAACCGCAAATACCTCCGCGCCTTCAACATAATTTACTGCCGATGCAAATTTTTCTGCAATCCTGCCGGCCCCCAAAATGCCCCAACGGTATGGTCTGTTCATAATGATAATTTTTTTATTAAGAAAAGTTAAAATATATATCTGGCTATGATGTAAATTAAGGGCATGATTTTTTAATTTATTTACCATAGACTATGACAATACATTTTGGTTACGACAAAAAGCAGGTGATACAGGCATTGAGGTATCATTTTTTGACCAGGCCGGAGATAAAGATACTGCTCGTCATGATCAACGTGTTTGCGATTGCATCAGCGGTGTTGTTTGCATTAAAAGAAATACAGCCCCTGGCTTTTCTGTTTTTTTCTTTGATGTGGTTTGTATTAATGCTGGTTATCTGGAGAATTTTGCCGGGGAGTATCTATAAAAAGGCGCATACTTTCCAGGATGAGTTCTCCATTACATTTGATGACGACGGAGTAGTGTTGGAAAATAACCGGGGCTCTAAAAGCTGGTCGTGGAAACTTTTCAGTAAGTTTCTGGAAAGTCCTTATTTCTTTCATTTATATTTTGATACGCGTTCTTTTTTTCTGGTGCCCAAGGATGCTTTTAAGGGCATCACCGATATACAGGAAGCTAGGAAAATGTTTAAGGTGAAGATTCCGAAATAGGTATGAGGTATGACTTTAGATGTTGTAAATTAACATTGTCATTTTTCATCACAAATTTTAATTATTCTTCAAACATTCACTTATTCTATTAACGTTCCTCCCGATACCTGACTGCTGATAGCTATTCCTCCAACTCTGTCTTTCTAGGCCTTGACCCCAGGTAATAAAGCGTCCAGCCCATCAAAGCAAAGAAAGCAACACTTAATATATAGTAGCCAACCTGCCCAAGGGAAGCGGTTAAGCCATGTTCAACACTAATATGGGTAAGCCATTCGGCAATGCCATTGCTGATATTTAAAAATGCAAACAACACACCCAGCAATGCACCGCCTGCCACCAGTCCGGTTGCAAATAAGTTTCCTTTTTCCAGGTCTTCTTCACCTTCTTTAATAATATCACCCCTTCTTTTCTTTACGATGTCTACAATTCCTTTGACAGCACTTCCAAGAAATATCGGCAATGTTGTTGAAAGTGGCAGGTAAACACCAATGGCAAAGCTTAACGCTTTAACACCACAAAGTTCCATTACAATAGCCAGAAAGGCGCCGGCAAGAACAAAGTTCCAATCAAGATTATAAGAAAGAATACCCTTGATAAGCGTAGCCATAAGTGTTGCCTGGGGCGCATTATACTTGCTGCCGATAGCATGATGAATGCCATTCTGTAACAGTTCGGGTGTAGGGGTGTCTAGTATCTTTACTGTAAAGCCGATGGCTATTGCCGAAACAATTACTCCTATAAACAAAGCAAGCTGCTGGTATTTTGGGGTAGCACCCACGATATAGCCCGTTTTAAGATCCTGCGAAGTATTTCCCGCATTCGCCGCGGCTATGCATACCATGCCACCTACTACCAAAGCCATTGGCTCATATACTTTTCCACTCCAGCCTACCGCAATAAAAATGAGGCAGGTACTCATAACCGTTGCGATAGTCATCCCGCTGATTGGGTTGTTGGATGAACCTATCAGTCCTACTATACGTGATGAAACGGTTACAAAGAACGCACCGAACACTACTACCAGGATACCGATAAGGATGCGATTAAAAAAATTATCTCCGGGGATGATGCTCAAACAGGCAATGAGTATTACCAGGGCGATGCTTCCAAAAAGTACCACTTTCAGGCTAAGGTCCTTTTCAGTTCTTGAAACTACCACTCCTTTGTTACCCTCCTTAACGGAGCCGATACTCTCTTTAAATGATGAAATTATTGTTGGGATTGTTTTAAGCAATGTTATAAATCCTCCGGCAGCAACAGCTCCCGCTCCTATCTGTCTTATATATGCGCGATATATGGCTTCGGCAGGATCGGTAAAAGTATGGATTGCGGGATTCCAGTCACCAAATCCGCCAGCGGTAGCCATATCTTTTAAAAAACCAAGCTTTATTTCCTGTAAAGCGATCACATCGCCCGGAATCAGAGACGCCAGTAATGGAATCAATACCAGCCAGCTTAACACACCGCCTGCTACCAGTATTCCGCCGATACGCGGCCCGATAATATAGCCGACACCCATATATTCAGGGGTAATATCAGCGGCAACCTGTGCTGAAGGAAAGAATTTGTTGGCGGCGTCGGTAGCAAACTTCGGGGTTTCGGCAATCACCTTTAGCATCTTTTGCATGATTGCATAAACGAAGGCAAATCCTAACCCCTGAAAAGCCGTTTTTGCAAAATCACCACCTCGTTCACCCGCTTTCAATACGGCGGCACAAGCTGTTCCTTCAGGATAGGGTAGTGTGCCATGCTCTTTTACGATCAACGAACGCCTTAACGGTATCATCATTAATGTGCCCAACATACCGCCGAAGATGGCAAGAATAAAAATTACTCCATAGTCAAAATAGTCTGCCGAATCAGCGGTAGAGAGAAATAGAAATCCCGGTAAAGTAAACACTACACCGGCCGCAATGCTTTCTCCCGCAGATCCGGTAGTTTGTATGATATTATTTTCTAAGATGGTTGTTTTAAATATCCGCCTGCCCAGGGTGATTGCTAACACTGCTATTGGAATAGAAGCACTCACGGTAAGGCCGGCCTTTAAAGCCAGGTAAACGGTAGAAGCACCAAATAAAATTCCAAAAAAGCTTCCCAGCAGTATAGCTTTAAGGGTAAATTCTTTCATATTCGTTTCAGGCGAAACGAAAGGCTGAAAGGTTTTGCTTACACTCATAAGTTTAATTTATTTTACAATTTAACCAAAAAAAGTACATTAACTATAAGCATCTCATTAATCTATCAATAAGGATTTTTATTAATTTCACTTGTGATCAATGTTATGAAATACATCGCTTGTGCTTATCCGTTTAAGATGAAAGTGTATTTTTACGAATATTCATAAAGGTTATCATGAAGCTAGTATGAATTGCTATCAGCTATCAGGAGATCAAAAACTAACAAGCTTTCCTCCTGATATCTGATAGCTGACGGTTGATAGCTACTGTTGGGATTGCCTTAAAATTTGTTATAGTTTAGTCATAATTCAGGAGTTAGGGTCTAAAATTTGAAAGTCTAATGAAAAAAACAGTACCTTGCCGCTGTTGATTGCTCTTCAGATAATCATCTCATTGTAAATAAATTTCTTCTAATATTTTTGCTTGTCAAACTATTTTATGGCTAAAGTAACATTCAATAACAAGAAAAGTGTATTCTATAACACACTTAAATTTAATGTAGATCAATATTTCACTGCTAATAACATAAAAAAGACAGGTAACTGGAAGTTATATACAAAGACCATCGTTCTTATTCCAACTGCGCTTTTTTTGTATGTCTTTCTTCTTGCAGTAAGTGTTCCGGCTATAGTGGCCATTCCGTTATGTGCCATTCTGGGATTTGTATTGGCAAGTATTGGCTTTAACGTAATGCATGATGCCTGTCATGGAAGTTATTCAAGTAAGAAATGGGTGAATGAAGTCTTAGGCCTTAGTCTTAACGCATTAGGTGGCAATGCCTTCATATGGAAGTTCAAGCATAATATCATTCATCATACCTATACCAATGTTGATGGCATAGATGATGATATCGCAAAAAGCCCGATCATGCGCCAGTGTACAACTCAGAAGTGGGTGCCTGCTCACCGGTTTCAACATATCTATGTGGTATTAGTGTATGCCATATCTTCAATTGCCTGGGTAGCGATCATGGACTTTACAAAATATTTTACTCAGAGAATTGTTAGTACCACCCTTCAAAAAATGAGCATTAAAGAACATGTTATTTTTTGGCTCAGCAAAGCATTATATGCCTTATTTTATGTTGCCATACCTATTTATTTCGTTGGTGCCGGACGATGGGCCATCGGTTACATTACTATGGAAGTTGTTATGGGACTAGTACTGGCAATGGTATTTCAATTAGCCCACGTAGTAGAACATGCGGAATTTGAAACTACCGGTATTGAACCTAGATTAATTGAAAATGAGTGGGCTGCGCATCAGGTTAAAACCACTGTTAATTTCGCTCCTAAAAACTGGCTCATTAACTGGTACGTTGGTGGATTGAATTACCAGGTAGAACATCATCTCTTTCCAAGGATCAGTCATGTACATTATCCCGCTATCAGCAACATTGTAAAGAAAACCTGCGAACAATATAACCTGCCTTACAACACCATTCCTACGATGTCAAAATCAATCGCTTCTCATTTCAGGATGATGAAGAAACTGGGTGAAAGGCCCGATCAGATGGTGGCTGCTTAGTGATCTGGTGTTAAGTTAAACTTACGTTGAAGTAATTGCTATCAGCCGTCAGCTATCAGGAGGAAAGGTTATCCGGTTTTGATCTGCTGATACCTGACGGCTGATCGCCAATTAATGTATAATTAATTTACCTGGGTTTGTACTTGGCTTCAGAAAGGATCTTTTTACTATCAGTTTTCATGAGCGCATCAAGACTAACAGAATTATTTTTCTCTGCAAACTTTTTTACTATCCTCCATCCCATCCACTGACCGATATTTCCGGGAGATGCATCAGGCATACCCTGTGTGGTAGGCGCTTCACCGATAAAGATTCTGATAATATCAAACTCTGCGGTATATAAATAGTTCTCTTTTAAAAAGAAATTCCAAATCACTCCTTCATTGCTTGCGCACCAATTTAACTGAGCCTGCGTGTAACCTGTTTTTATGCTGTCCGGTGCATCAGGCAATAATTTATCAAGCATATACCATTGTTTTCCTTTTTCGATCATTTGCTCCACTAATGGCCTGCCACCGCTTTTATCAGGGTATATGTCTTGTTGTATTGCTTTCATGGCATTGGCGGTTATATACTGTGGCTCGAACGTACGCGATATATACAGGGGATATGCTTCCTGGCCCTCGGAACTGGTGTAAAAAGAAAAATCTTTTCCACCATACAATTGTAAACCAATAGCCAGGGACTCATTGGTGATTGCTATACCCGGAGCATTGAACGGACCAACATAAGCTACTATCTTTGGAACTGTATAATTCGGGTAATAATATTTAATGTATCTGAATGACTGGTTCAGTTCTTTTTCAAGCCATGAGATATCTTTAAACTTAGCAGCAAGCGAATCGTATAAAGGCCTTGTTATATGAATAAAATGCCTCAATTCTGAAAGCGTAACAGTAGCTGCCGAGTCAGGTGTTGAAGGAGACAAAGCAGGCAGTCCTAAAATATTGCTGATGAAATCATTTGTAAAATAAGGAAAGGCGGATTGAAGTTTCTTTGCACTCTGTTCCATAGAAACGGTGTCAGTTTTTTCGAACAGAAATTTATCAAATCTTTCAATAGTGGTAGTTACTTTTATATCAGATACATCCGGTGCATTATTATTACAACCTGGCAATACCAGTATAATAGCCATTATAGATAAAATAATTTTTACATTATGAAAACTTGTTAAGGCCATGGTATTAATTTAAAGTAAGATGATTGTAACAAATCTAGTAATGTAGCATTATAACAAAAAGATAAAGTTCACGCTTTATCTTTTGTAATTTTATATCTTTCGAAATGAAAACTGTTCAGATGAAGATAGCGCTTGCACAACAAAATTATCATATAGGAAACTTCGAAAGCAATACCCAAAAAATAATCGATGCTATCAATAGGGCAAAACAAATGGGCGCCGACCTGGTAGTATTCTCTGAGTTATGCATATGCGGTTATCCCCCGCGCGATTTTGTTGAATTCAATGATTTTATCAACAAGTGCTACGAAAGTATTGACCTTATTAAACAGCATACAGATACCATCGGTGTTATTGTAGGCTCACCGCAACGCAACCCTCAGGCTGGCGGAAAGGATCTGTTCAATGCAGCCATTCTGCTGTATGAAAATGAAATAAAAGGAATAGCCCATAAATCGTTACTGCCCACCTACGATGTGTTTGATGAGTACCGTTATTTTGAGCCGGGCACCGATTTTAAAACGATTGAATTCAAAGGAAAAAAGATCGCACTTACTATCTGCGAAGACTTATGGAACCTTGCTGAAAATCCACTCTATCTTTCCTGTCCGATGGACACGCTGACTTTACAGCAACCCGACCTGATGATAAACATATCAGCTTCCCCCTTTGATTATGACCATGATGAAGACCGTAAGGAAGTAATTCGTGCAAATGTGCTCAAGTATAAGGTGCCCATGTTTTACTGTAATGCAGTGGGTAGCCAGACAGAAGTTGTTTTTGATGGTGGAAGCCTTGTCTTCGATGCCTGCGGAAAAGTGGTAAATGAAATGAAATACTTTGAAGAAGATTTTCAAATGGTAGAACTTACCGATGCCATGCTTCAAACATCTTCCGAAGATACATCATCAGATAAGCTGGAACCGATATTGCACGCAGAAAGTAGCCAGGACCCGATTACCGCTGTTTCGGATACGAGAGTGTCAAAACTTAAAGACCCTGATAAGATCATCGAGTACCTTGTTGATGAGAACAATCTCAGGCAGATTCACAGCGCACTAATTCTGGGCATCAGGGATTATTTTACCAAGATGGGCTTTAATAAAGCCATACTGGGCAGCAGTGGTGGTGTAGACAGCGCGGTGACACTGGTACTTGCGTGCGAGGCATTGGGTGCCGAAAACGTAAGAGCAATACTGATGCCTTCACAGTATTCAAGCAATCATTCGGTTAGCGATGCCGAGCAGTTAAGCAGGAACCTGGGAAACCCTTATGATACTATTGCTATCGCATCTATTTATGATTCATTTCTAACGTCACTTAAACCTGTTTTTAAAGATCTTCCTTTTGGCCTGGCAGAGGAAAATATTCAAAGCCGCAGCCGTGGTAACCTGCTTATGGCCATCGCCAACAAGTTTGGCTACATCCTTCTTAACACCTCCAACAAAAGTGAATTGTCTACCGGTTATGGAACATTGTATGGCGATATGGCCGGTGGCCTGAGCGTATTGGGTGATGTATACAAGATGCAGGTATATGCATTAGGAAAATACCTTAACCGCAACAAGGAAGTCATCCCTGAAAATATTCTTACAAAAGCGCCTTCTGCTGAACTACGGCCCGATCAGAAAGATAGTGACAGTTTGCCGGACTACAATTTACTTGATAAAGTGTTGTATCAATACATAGAAAAAAGACGAGGCCCAAAAGAAATTATCGCAATGGGTATTGACGAGGCATTGGTAAACAGGGTATTAAAAATGGTAAATACCAACGAATACAAGCGCAACCAGTTTTGTCCTGTTATACGTGTAAGCAGTAAGGCTTTTGGCGTAGGAAGAAGAATGCCTATTGTAGGGAAGTATTTATCCTGATGGGTGTTAGGTATGAGGTAAGAAACAGAAGGGGCAATGTCATTTGTTAAAGCTGATAAACACGTAACGGTTCCCCTCCTTGAAAAGGAGGGGCCGATCAATTAAGATGCGAAGCACTTAATTGATCGGGGATGGTTGAAGACTGCAAGTGATTAGTTGCCTGCATCTAAAGTGTCACTCCTATGAACCAGGCTAATTAATCACAATCATCAACCACCCCGGATGAAAAACGAACTTCAAAACCATAACTAAATCACATTGCTCCTTCGGGGTTCAAATCTTGTTATGATATTATTTTCTATAATCATATCACCCCTTCGGGGTTAACCTCATACCTCACACCTGACACCGTCTCTCAATGTTTCAGGATCACCACGAAGGGGATAGGAAAGCCTGAATAGTTTATGGTATTAGACAAAACAAGCCTGGTGTCTGTAGCCTCTCTGACTCTTGCGCTATTACCTAAACCGGTTAGGATGGGAGTAGAAAGTTTTATCGTATCGCTACTGTTCAGCGTCCAGGTAAAGGGTGAAACCTGTGGGTTACTTGCATCACATTTGGTAGCACCTTCATCAATATTTCCCGATTTATCCGATTTAAAAGTGATCGTATTATCGGTAAGACAGGGCATCACAAGGGTAGAAGGCGCCGGCTGATCTATCGTGCCATTGCCATCCGCATCAATGCCGGACTCACTATACTTCCAGGTAGAGGCAGCAATATAATCTGCCTTTACTTTCGCGGTAGCAGAACTTTTACTGCAAGCTGCAAACAATATCACACTTCCTGCGATTATCAGGTAAAACATCTTTGAAATCTTTCTCTGCATATAATAATTGTGTTTTCAAAAGTAAAAGTAAACGCTTTTTTCAGATCATTTATTACTTTACCAAATTCTGTATTAACAAAAGTTTGCACGCATGTTTAACATGGCAAAGGAATTGCAACCGGATTGTACGTATTTTGCACAATCATTTTTATACTTTTTTAATAATAATCAGCAATTTATGTTGCAAACTGCCGAGGATATCCGTCAAATTAATGAGAAGATTCAATATAGCGGCACGTTCATAGATCGTCTCAGGGATGAAATTGGCCGGGTAATAGTAGGACAACAATATATGCTTGACCGGTTGTTAATCGGCTTATTAAGTAATGGCCATGTGTTACTGGAAGGAGTGCCTGGTTTGGCAAAAACGCTTGCAATAAAATCAATGGCTCAGGCAATTCATGCAAAGTTCAGCCGCATACAGTTCACACCTGATCTCTTACCCGCCGATGTTATTGGCACCATGATCTACAATCAGCAAAAGAATGAATTTATGGTTCGCAAAGGTCCCATCTTTGCAAACTTTATTCTGGCAGATGAAATTAACAGAGCCCCCGCAAAAGTACAAAGCGCCTTGCTGGAAGCCATGCAGGAAAGACAGGTAACCATCGGCGATCAAACTTATAAGTTGGAAGAACCTTTCCTGGTGCTTGCCACACAAAATCCGCTGGAGCAGGAGGGCACTTACCCCTTACCGGAAGCACAGGTTGACCGCTTCATTATGAAAGTAATTGTTAGCTATCCATCAAAGCTTGAGGAGCAGATGATCATCCGTCAAAATACGCAGGGAACGAAATCACCCGTCATTGAACAGGTGGTATCCATGCAGGAAATCATTCAGGCCAGAGACCTGACCAGGCAGATATACATGGATGAAAAGGTTGAAAACTATATCCTTGACATTGTATTTGCCACAAGAACCCCCGACAAATTTCAGTTAAGCAAACTGAAGCCTTTAATTTCTTACGGAGGTTCCCCCAGGGCCAGCATCAACCTGGCACTGGCAGCTAAGTCAAATGCATTTTTAAATAAAAGAGGATATGTGATCCCGGAAGATGTTAGAACCATCTCCCGGGACGTGCTCAGACATAGAATAGGATTAACATACGAAGCTGAAGCAGAGAATGTATCTGTTGAAAATGTAATTGAAGAAGTGCTGAAAGCGATTCCGGTTCCGTAACAGGTATAAAGGCAGGAACAACCTGGCGAAGCTCATCCGCTTCACTGGTTTCTAAAAACCAGTGAAGCGGATGAGCTTCGCCAGGTTGTTCCTGCCTTGTAAGGTTTAAATAATTTTAATAATCTCACATCGTAACACGCGATTATAAAACAACAAAATAATTAAGCATTAACTATTAACATGAGAACCTGCGTTTGTAGTTATCGTTTATCTGCCACATGCTAACAACAGCGGAAATATTAAAAAAAGTTAAAGAGCTGGAGATTAAAAGTAAGAAGATCACCCAGCATCTTTTTACCGGTGAATACCATTCTGCTTTTAAAGGGCGTGGCATGAGCTTTCGGGAAGTGCGTGAATATGATCCGGGAGATGATATCCGTTTTATAGACTGGAATGTAAGCGCCCGCTTTTCTCATCCGTTCACAAAGCTTTTTGAAGAAGAAAGAGAGTTGACCGTGATGCTGATGATAGATGTCAGTGCGAGCTCTTTGTTTGGAACGGTTCATGCACACAAGAAAGATATTATTACGGAAATAGCCGCCATACTTACTTTCTCCGCTATCAGCAACAATGATAAGGTTGGTGTGATTTTTTTCAGCGATAAGGTAGAAAAATATATTCCGCCAAAGAAAGGCAAGCAACATGCATTGTATATCGTGCGTGAATTACTCACTTCCAGTCCTAAGCATAAGAAAACCAATCTTACTGAGGGTCTTCGTTTCTTTAACAATGCCACCAAACAAAAAAGCATCTCTTTTATACTGAGTGATTTTCTGGATGAAAATTTTAATGACGCCCTTAAAGTGGCAGGAAAAAAACATGACCTTATTGGAATAAAGGTTTATGATAAAATGGATATGGAGCTACCCGACGTAGGACTAATACAGGTAATAGATTCTGAAACAGGCGCCACTAAATGGATTGATACCAGCGACTACCTGATCCGAAATCAATACCAGCTCAATTTTTTTAACTATACCGATCTGTGCAAGAACATGTTTCTTAAAGCAGGCAGTGACCTGTTACATGTAAGAACTGATGAAGACTATATAAAAGTGCTGCAGAAGTTTTTTGTGGGAAGAAGGTAATAGAATGTACAATTAATTGAAATCTAATAGAATAATTTATAAGTCAATGATCCGGAGCATTGGATGATCGGTTCAACAGAATGATAAAAAGAATTCAACATATCGTTTGTTTATTGGCCCTGAGCTGCCTGTTTAAATTTTCATTTTCTCAATCTGTTTATGTCAAGGCGTCTATCGACAGAGACAAGATCCTTATTGGCGAACCGATACACTTGACACTTGAAGCTTCACTGCCTCAAGGTACAGACTCGATATGGTTTTCACTGGACAGCATTCCTCATTTTGACTTTATCGACAAGGCAAAAATTGATACAGCAGGAACCGGTATCGGCAATACTTACAACCAGGTTATTACTATTACCAGTTTTGATTCGGGCCGGTGGGTTATTCCGGCAATTTCGTTGGATTTGAATGGCAGATCATATCTCACAGATTCTCTACCTGTTTCAGTGGCATTTTCTAATTTTGATGCTTCACAGGATTATCATGATATAAAAGACATACTAACGGTTGAAAATCCTTCATTGGAATATATCAACTGGATAATTGCTGCAATTGCACTTTTATCTTTAGTGATCCTCATTTATTTTCTAAGCAGGAGAACACAACGTATTACGGCGCCTGTGGCAGAGCTGAAGTCTAAACTTTCACCTTTTGAAGAAGCCATTCGTTTGCTGCAGGAATTGAAAAGCAGGCAACTGCCTGAAAGCGGTCAGGTTAAAACCTATTACACCGGTTTGAACGATATCCTGCGAATATTTATTGCCAGGAAACTATCGCTGACAACCATGCAAAAAACAAGTGAGGAGCTTATTTTACAAGTCAGAGATCTGGGTTTGCCCAACGATGCCTTCATTGCCATGGCGCAAACGCTGAGAATGAGTGATGCGGTAAAGTTTGCTAAATATGTTCCCGGCAATGATGACAACGAGGAAAGCTTTAAAAATATAAAAACATCTGTTGAACTACTTAATAATCTGAATACATAGTGCTGTACAACTGGCTGCAAAATATTAAATTCGCTTATCCATGGCTGTTGCTGTTACTGGCGCTGATCCCGATGCTAATAATCTGGTACGTCGTTTATAACAACCGAAGGCAGGGTTCTATGATGATCTCTTCTGTAAAGCAATTTCCTGTGCGACGTACCTGGAAAATTGTTTTCAGACATTTACCGTTTGTATTGCGTTTGCTGGCATTTGCTTGCATTACAGTAGCATTGGCACGTCCGCAAACGCGCAATGATGAGGAACTGGTAAGCGGTGAAGGCGTGGATATCGTGTTGTGTATTGATGTAAGCGGTAGCATGCTGGCGCAGGATTTCAGTCCTAACCGTCTTGAGGCAGCCAAAGAAGTTGTGGCAAATTTTGTCGACAGCCGTCCGACAGACAGGATCGGACTGGTGATTTTTTCGGGCGAAAGTTTCACACAATGTCCGGTAACAACGGATAAAACCATTTTAAAAGCGCAGATATATAATGTTCAGAGCGGCCTGCTTGAGGATGGCACCGCCATCGGGTCGGGCCTGGCAACAAGCGTTGATCGCCTGAAGTCTTCCAAGTCGAAAAGTAAAGTAGTAATTCTATTGACAGACGGAGAAAATAATGGAGGTATGATAGACCCATCCACAGCCAAGGAAATTGCTAAATCAATTGGTGTTAGGGTATATACCATTGGAGTAGGAACAGAGGGTACAGCTCCGGTTCCGGTTCAAACGCCTGGTGGCATAGTGATGCAGCGGGAGCAGGTAAATATTGATGAAAAATTACTTACACAAATTGCCGGTGAAACCGGTGGCAAATATTTCCGCGCGAAAGATAACGTAACTTTAAAGAGCATTTATGCTGAAATTGATAAGCTGGAAAAATCGAGGATCGAAGTAACTGCACTGCGACGGTTTAATGAAAAATTTTTTCCGTTTGCAATAGCAGCCATCTTCTTTCTGATGTTGGAAGCGGTGCTGAAGTTTACCGTGTTCAGAAAATTCCCGTAGGCAATTATTAATGATTAATTATTAACGGTCTGTTTCCTGTAATGCGGTTATGAAATAAGGACAGGTACATCTAACTCAGCTACTATCCGTTAATCATTAATAATTAACAGTGTATTTCCTGTAAGGCAGTTATTAAAATATGATAGGTACTTTTAAATTCAGCTACTATCCGTTAATCATTAACCATTAATCATTAATAATTAAGTGCACGTATTAGTATACAAATCAACCGGAAGCTGGTATGTTGTTAAGGATGGGGAAGGAAACGTTTATAACGCACGTATAAAGGGCGTTATGAAAATAGACGGCATTACTTCTACCAATCCTATTGCGGTGGGCGACAGGGTAGTAGCTGAAATGGAGAATGAAAACGAGCACACGTTAACCATTAACGGAATAGACGAAAGGAAAAATTATATTGCACGCGTATCTCCTCACAATAAAAACCAGCATCATATCATTGCTTCCAACCTGAATCAATGCATGCTGTTTGCTACACTGAAAGAACCTAAAACATCCCAGGGATTTATCGATCGTTTTTTAATAACTGCGGAAGCTTATCATATTCCGGCCATCATTGTTTTTAATAAGGAAGATTTATATAGGAAAAAAGAGATCGATAAATTCAGGGAGTTGAACATCATGTATGAAATGATCGGTTATAAAGTGTTAGCAATGAGTGTTGAAAAAAATACAGGGATGGAACAGGTAAACGAACTGTTGAAAGATAAAGTAAGCTTGTTGAGTGGTCATTCGGGCGTAGGAAAATCTTCTTTTATCAATATGCTTTTTCCGGAGCTGTCGCTTAAAACCCAGGATGTTAGCGGCTGGAGTGGCAAAGGACTGCACACCACTACCTTTGCTGAAATGTTCGATTTGCCTTTTGGTGGCAAAATAATTGACACACCGGGTATCAGGGAATTAGGACTGGTAGATATCTCCAAACAGGAACTCTCGCATTTTTATCCGGAGATGCGGGCATTGATCAATGACTGCCAGTTTAATAATTGCCTGCATGTTAACGAACCCGGTTGTGCAGTAAAAGATGCCATGCTTAACGGAAAGATCCATGTGGAAAGATATATCAGTTACTGTAATATTTTAGAGACGATTGAAGTGAGGAGTTATTAGTGTTCTTTTGAACCACAGAAGTCTGAACTGTGATTTAGCTGATTAAATGAAGGACTATGACATAAATTATCATAGATCATCATTTAATCAGCTAAATCATAGTTCAAACAACATCCTTAAACCAACTGGAATAATGAACATAATTATTGGCGATCCGGTTGATTTCATCACTGATGAGTTCCTCTGAAATATCTTTTACTTTTACGGCAGGCACACCGGCATAAATACTTCCGCATGGCACCCTGGTTCCTTCGAGCACCACCGCCCCGGCGGCGATAATGGAATTGCTGCCAATCACAGCATTATCCATAACAATTGCCCCCATCCCTATCAATACATTATCCTGAAGGGTACAGCCATGTACAATGGCATTATGACCGATAGAAACGTTGTTGCCAATGTTCACTTTGGTTTTCTGATAAGTGGCATGGATTACAACACCATCCTGTACGTTAACTTTATTGCCTATCCTGATGCTGTTAACATCTCCACGTACTACCGCATTAAACCATACGCTGCACTCATCTCCCATCACCACATCGCCCACAATAGTTGAATTGGGTGCAAGGAAACAATCATTACCAAACTGAGGTAATACATCTTTAACCGGTAATATCAGTGCCATAAATTTTTTTTTGATGAATGTTACTTCATGTATTGAATCCACACACTGCTATAGGCTTTACAGAGGAAACACATCCGGATTAATCTTCTGACCGCTGATAGCTGAAGGCTGATAGCCCTATGCAAATATCTTTAAAAAACTTTTAGCAGCTTCGTAAATTCTTTGCGTCCTTTGTTATACACTAAAGCCCGCAGGCCCATCGGATATGAATCAACGTGAACTGTTTTTTCGTCATGTAGCACAAACCTCTCCCGCGCCACTTGCTTTAGAAATTTCGAAGGCAGAAGGTATCAGTTTATTTGATATTAATGATAGGGAATATACCGATCTTATCGGCGGCATCAGTGTTTGCAATACCGGGCACCGGCATCCCAAAGTAGTGGAGGCCATCAAGAAGCAGGCTGATGCATACCTTCATGTGCTGGTGTATGGTGAGTTCATACAGTCTCCCCAGGTACTTTATGCAAAGCTTCTTACCGGTCACCTGCCGGCTCAACTTAATTCGGTTTATTTTACCAACTCAGGTGCCGAAGCGGTGGAAGGAGCCATGAAACTGGCCAAAAGGGTTACTAACCGAAGCCAGATCATTGCTTTTAAAAAATCGTATCATGGATCAACGCAGGGCGCACTGAGCATTATTGGTGATGAATACTGGAGAAATGCCTTTCGTCCGCTGTTACCTGATGTGTTGCATCTTGACTACAATGCATGGTCATCTCTTGAATGTATCACTAAAAAAACTGCTTGTGTGATTGCAGAAACGGTACAGGCCGAGATGGGTGTCAACCCGCCATCCAAAGACTGGCTGAAAGCACTGTGCGCAAAGTGCAATGAAGTAGGAGCGTTGTTAATATTGGATGAAATACAGGTGGGCTTTGGCAGAACCGGATCGTTATGGGGTTTTCAGCAATATGATATTGTTCCGGACATATTGCTGCTGGGAAAGGCTTTAGGTGGAGGTATGCCGCTGGGAGCATTCATCGCTGATAAAAAGCTGATGTGGGCATTGACGGAAAACCCTGTCCTGGGACACATAACAACGTTCGGAGGACACCCGGTTTCATGTGCAGCCGGTATCGCTTCCTTTAATGTTTTGATGGAAGAAGGATTAATTGATACGGTGAAAGATAAAGAATTACTTTTTAAATCGCTTCTTGTACATCCGTTAATCAAAGCCGTTCGTGCTGCCGGCCTGCTGATAGCGATAGAGTTTAAAGATTTCAATACCAATAAAAAAGTTATAGACCGCTGTCTTGAAAAGGGCGTATTAACCGACTGGTTTTTATTTGCCCCCCACTGCATGCGCATAGCCCCACCACTGATTATTTCCGGGGAACAAATCAGAGCAGCGTGCGGAGTGATGCTGGAAGCAATGGTTAATGATTAATTATTAATGATTAATTATTAACGGATAACTTCTTCTAATTTAGAATTCTATTGACACCACCTAATACAGCATCTACTCGTTAATCATTAATAATTAACCATTAATAATTAACTACACCATCTTAAAAACCATTGCTGCCAGTAAAGCTCCTATGCTGGGGCCAACGACTGGTATCCAGGAGTAGGCCCAGTCGCTGTCGCGTTTTCCGGGGATAGGCAACAGGAAGTGCATAAGGCGCGGACCTAAATCACGCGCGGGATTGATCGCATATCCTGTAGGACCTCCTAAAGACAGGCCAATGCCCAATACCAATAAGCTTACCGGTAAAGCGTCCAGCGCGCCCAAGCTGTTGGCAGGAGCGGCGATGTATAGTACGCCAAATATTAAAACAAATGTTGCAATGATTTCTGAAAGAAGGTTGGTGAAGGTACCTCTTATGCCGGGACCGGTACAAAATACGGCAAGCTTGGTATCAGGGTCAGGAGTTGCATTAAAATGAAGCCTGTAAGATAACCATACGAATCCTGAGCCTACCATTGCACCAACCATTTGTGCAGCTATGTATAAAGGCACCATGTTCCAGTTTAGTTTTCCCGTAAAAGCAAAAGCCAGCGTAACAGCAGGATTCAGGTGCGCTTTACTAAAAGGCGCCGCCACAAACACACCTACATATACCGCCATTGCCCAACCGAAAGTAATAGCGATCAGGCCGCCGTTATTGCCTTTTGTTTTATTCAGGATAACATTGGCAACAAC
>CAXTDO010000001.1:5040-8869 GCA_964242315.1 uncultured Flavihumibacter sp. | reverse complement strand
GAGTAACGCCGTACCGGATAGTTCACCTAAAAAAGGGGTCATGTTATTAAATTTATAGTTTACGTTTAATGTTTGCCGGCAAATAATTCATTGCAATTTTTTTAAAGTTGTCAATTTCATTTTGTTGCCAGGTTGAATCTTTATTCATTTCTTTAGCCATCAGCGCCGCTACTAACGGTGCGGCATCAATTGCTGCCTGTGCATCCAGAAATAAAGCCCTGGTTCTTCTTGCAAGTGCATCGTCAACGGTCATGCACATCTCCTGACGAACCGCCCATACGATAGCTGCTTTAATATAAGGTAATGACTCATGTATTGTAGCTTGCAGCGAAGGATCTTCATATATCAACTTACGGATGCCCGTTACATCGTTACCATAATAGTACAGATCTTCGTTATAATCTATATTGTTCTTCCAGCCATGAATTTTTAATGTTTTGGTTACACAGGTGCGTTGATCGAGCAGACCATTTTTTATGGCAATATTTATAGTATCTTCCGCCATACGACGGTAGGTAGTCCATTTACCACCGGTGATAGTTATTAACGACGAGGCGCTGAGTTGAATCAGATGATCACGTGGTAAAGCTGCCGTAGATTTTGCATCTCCCTTTACCAGAGGGCGTAAACCGGCAAACACCGATTTAATATCTTTTACCCGGGGAGCTTTTGATAAATACTTTTCAACCTGTTTCAGAATAAAATCAATTTCTTCCTCCAAAGCTAATGGTTCCAATGCGGCAAGCCCGATAGGCGTATCGGTAGTACCGATAAGCGTTTTATTATGCCAGGGTACGGCGAACAACACCCTTCCATCGTCTGTAGATGGAACCATTATGGCAGCCTCTCCCGGTAAAAATTCTTTATCAAGTACCAGATGTGTTCCCTGGCTTAACGTTATAACGGGTGCTGCATTTGCATCATCCATCTTTAATAAAACATCTGTAAAAATTCCCGTTGCATTTATAACGGCTTTTGAATGTATCTCGTATTCTTTTCCTGTTAACAGATCTTTTATGCGGATACCCGACATCTTGTTATTATTTTCTTTCAGAAAGCCGGTCACCTGCATATAGTTGGTAAGCACACCTCCGTTACCTGCTGCAGTCTGCGCTAGATTAACGGCAAGCCGCGAATCATCAAACTGCCCGTCATGATACAACACACCTCCAACAAGTTTATCCGGATTTAACGATGGAGCCAGTTGCAGGGTCTTCTTTTTAGACAATAGTCTTGAAGAACCCAAACTCAAACGGCCGGCCATCCAGTCATAAATTTTTAATCCGATACCATAAAATGATGGTTCCCACCATTTATAGTTGGGAATAATAAACGATTGATCTTTTACAAGATGTGGGGCATTATTGCGAAGGAGTCCTCTTTCTCTCAACCCTTCAAAAACCAGTTTGATATTTCCCTGCTGCAGGTATCGAACACCACCATGAATCAGTTTGGTAGATCTTGAGGAGGTTCCTTTTGCAAAGTCATGCTGCTCCGCTAAAAATGTGCTAAAGCCTCTGGATGCTGCGTCTACGGCTATCCCCAGGCCACTGGCACCGCCACCGATAATACAAACATCCCATTGCCCCTGGTGGGATTCTAATTGTTGTATCATTTGTTGACGGTTCATTTTTTTCTATCAGTTTATGAATTCTTGTTAGACTTTGACATGACTAGCTCTGGGCAGTGGAATCAAATTAAGTTCAAAGAAAGGCAGAAGCGGAAGTTGCTAAAAAAAGGGGAACGACCTGGCGAAGCTCATCCGCTTCACTGGTTTTTAGAAACCTCACAGGTCGTTCCCCTTTTTTTGCAACCCACACCTTCTCTAACGGCCATCGCTAGCCCATGCAATACTTGCTGTAACGGCTCTTTGCCAACCTTTGATCAAAGGTGCTACATCCTTTGCCGCTATTTTTGGTGTAAACTGCCTGTCGGCAAGCCATTGCTGTTGTATATCGTTGGTGTCATTCCAGTAGCCAACTGCCAAACCAGCCAGGTATGCCGCACCAAGTGCGGTGGTTTCATAAACAGTGGGCCTGATAACAGGCACCTGTAAGATATCGCTTTGGAATTGCATCAGCAGGTTGTTAACGGTGGCTCCGCCATCTACACGAAGCTCCTTGATGGTAATGCCCGAATCTGATTCCATCGCTTTTAATACATCAGTAGTTTGATAAGCGATACTCTCAAGAGCCGCTCTGGCAATATGTGCATTGGTAGTTCCCCTGGTTAGTCCGAATAAAGTTCCCCGCGTATAAGGATTCCAGTGAGGAGCGCCCAGCCCTGTAAATGCCGGCACCATATACACGCCATCGGTATCGTTGACCTCGGATGCCAGTGATTCTATCTCGGCTGAAGAACGGATGATCTGAAGGCCGTCTCTCAGCCATTGTACTACTGCTCCGGCAATAAAGATACTTCCTTCCAGCGCATACTCCACTTTGTTGTTAAGTTTCCATGCTACGGTAGTTAATAAATTATTGTGAGAGGTCACCGCCTTTTCTCCGGTATTCATCAACATAAAGCAACCGGTACCGTAAGTATTCTTCACCATGCCGGGCTGGATGCACATTTGTCCGAACAGGGCCGCATGCTGGTCTCCGGCAATACCCGCGATAGGAATGTTTGAATTTTTAACAATTCCATCAGTTACTCCGTATACTTTACTGGATGGATGTATTTCGGGCAGAACAGACAGCGGTATATTAAAGATCTTAAGTAATTCTTCATCCCATTCGCAGGTATGAATGTTCATCAGCATGGTTCTGGAAGCATTGGATACGTCTGTAATATGCAGTTTGCCGTTAGATAGTTTCCACGACAACCAGGTATCTACGGTGCCGAACGCAAGCTCTCCCTTGTCAGCCATAGCTCTTGCTCCGGGAACATTATCCAGTATCCACCGTAGCTTGGTGGCCGAAAAATAGGCGTCAATTACCAAACCTGTTTTCTCCTGGATAAGCCGGTGCAATCCCTCCTGTTTTAATTGATCGCAGTAGCCTGCCGTTCTCCGGTCCTGCCATACAATGGCATTGTAAACTGGTTTTGAGCTGGATTTTTCCCACACCATTGTTGTTTCACGTTGATTGGTAATTCCTATGGCTTCCAGGTTAGACAGGCTGGTATTACTTTTTGCCAGCACTTCGGCAAAGACACTGAATTGTGATGACCATATTTCTTCAGGATCATGTTCTACCCATCCGGCTTGTGGATAAATCTGACTGAATTCTTTTTGTGCAACGCTGATGATATTTCCTCCCCGGTCAAAAAGTATAGACCTGGAACTGGTGGTACCCTGATCTAAGGCAAGAATAAATTTGTTTGGCATGCAACGTAATTATGATGCAGAAAGATAAGGAGTTTTGTTTAAGTTAAGCGTGAAATCATGTATTTAATTGCTGTCAGGTATCAGGTATGAGGTATGAGCTATCAGTCATCAACATATTATATTATTGTATTTCCTGATACCTAATAGCTGACAGCAAATTAAATCAGGCTAAATCAAAATAAACCTATTACTTTGTTATTCAAAGTGCTTTTTATGAAGACAACCTATCAGCCGTTTGAAACTTTACAGGATATAAAAAGTATGATGGAACGAAGCAGCCGGTTCATCAGTTTGAGTGGATGGAGTGGAATAGCCGCCGGCATTTGTGCACTGGCCGGTGCCTGGCTGGCGGTATCAAAAATGGCTGAGTACAAAATTTTACATACATCAGGTTATAGAGAAAGCCTCGGAAATCATGTTGAAAATGAGGGACTGGATCAGCTATCGCGCCAGTTGATACTAATTGCGGCAGGTGTTTTTACGGCAGCGCTGCTTACTGCT
>CAXTDO010000001.1:0-5030 GCA_964242315.1 uncultured Flavihumibacter sp. | reverse complement strand
CTTCACTTATTTCAGAAGCAGAAAGGCGGGAATAGAGATCTGGGGCACTTCTGCAAGGCGCCTGATGTGGAATACCGTTGTTCCGATGATTGTTGGTGGAATTGTTGTGCTGCGAATGCTTGATTTAAAATATTACATGCTGATAGCGCCTTGTTGCCTCATCTTCTATGGTCTTGCATTGGTGAATGGCAGTAAGTATACGCTGGGTGAAGTGCGCTATCTGGGATATTGTGAAATACTATTGGGAGTTATTAATTTATGGATACCGGGCTACGGATTATTTTTCTGGGCCACAGGTTTCGGGTTGCTTCATATTATTTATGGAACCATGATGTGGTGGAAATATGAAAGGGTATAACGGCTGATAGCCGAAACCCGAATTATGATAAAACGGTCATTAAAGCATAATGAAAAATCCGATAGAGCATCTTAATAAAGTTTTTGACAGCCGCATACGCCTGGGCATCATGAGTGCCGTAATGGTGAATGAGTCAGTAAATTTTAATGAGCTGAAAGAGCTTATCAATGTAACGGATGGTAACCTGGCTTCGCACCTGAAAACATTAGAGGAAAGTGGTTTTGTAAAAGTAAAGAAGGGATTTATTGGCAGAAAAACCAATACCACCTATTCCGTTACCAAAGCAGGAGAAAAAGCATTTAAATCACATCTCGATGCGCTGGAGGATATGATAAAGTCCATCAATGATTAAATCAATGAGCTTCGCCACAAAAGAGTTCCCTTTTGGAAAGACTTTTAATAGGTAAATAACAATTATGGAATCACAAAGATTTTCATGGCGGGCGAGGTTCAAAAGCTTTGTTTATGCGTTTGAAGGATTGATCTGGTTCTTTAAAAGAGAGCACAATGCATGGATTCACGGCTTTGCCGCAATACTTGTATTGCTACTATCATTTCTTTTTAAAATCTCTCGTTTAGATTTTGTTGCTATCCTGTTTGCCATAGCAATGGTATTAATGGCGGAAATGTTTAATACCGCTATCGAGAAAATAATGGACCATCTTTCGCCTGCCCTTCATCCGGATGTTAAAATAATAAAAGATGTTGCATCCGCAGCGGTGCTCATTGCCGCAATAGCTGCAGCAATTGTTGGATTAATCATTTTCATTCCTAAATTATCATGACAAAAATTCTTTCATTTCCACGTTACCTCCGTAAACTTTATCTGCTGAAATCAGAGTTAGAACGATTGCTGATGGCCTCGGTTCTTTTCAGCTCTGTAATGCTAATTATCAGGGTGTTTTATACCGGTAGCATCACTTTCGTTTCGCTTGAATGGAATCTGTTTCTTGCATTTATACCTTATTTCATTTCGCAGTGGCTTATTGGTAAGCCATCAGTTGTCAGTAATAAATGGATGTTTGCAGGAATATTTTTTACCTGGCTGATGTTTATACCTAACTCGTTTTATATTCTTACCGACCTGTTCCACCTTCAGGAGAATAACAATACGCCCATGTGGTTTGATCTTTTATTGATATTGTCTTTTGCATGGAATGGCTTGCTGGCAGGCATTTTATCTGTCAGGCATATGGAAAAGATTATTCAGATTTTAATGAATTATAAAAACGAGTTGTTGTTTTTATTTCCGGTGATGTTGTTAAATGCCCTGGGAATATTTATAGGAAGGTACCTGCGTTATAACAGTTGGGATGTGATAACCAATCCTTTTCATTTGATGATGGATATTTTTGGTTTGATATCGCATCCTATAGTTTACAAAAATGCCTGGGGTATGATAATTTTTTACTCAGTTTTTATGATGCTGCTTTATATGACGATGAAGAGAGTAAGTAAGTTTATTAGTTAGGTATGGGGTATGAGGAAAACCGTAACAGTAAGGTTCCTCATACCCCATACCTCATACCTCCTACCTAAAAATCTATTCCCATTGCAAAATGCAACATAGGTTTGCCTTTAAAGAAGCCATTCATTTCCCATCCGGTATCCAGTCTTAAAAAATATCCCAGTAAGGTGCTTCTTACGCCAAAACCGTAGCCACCAACAAAAGGTCCGATACCACCTGCTTTAATTAGTACTGAAACAGGGTTTCCCGTATATACTACAAATGGACGTTCTATTTTATTATAGGCGCCATTCCATGCTGTTCCTAAATCAAAGAACTGGATAACCTGGAAGTTGCGCAGGAACGCGTTGTTAATCGGCCTGTTGAATAACGTTGCAAACACAGGTAACCGAAATTCACTGTTGATCACTACCGCGTTGCTACCGTTGGCAACGTTCTGGGGAAAGCCACGCATATTTACCGCCAATGATTGAAATGCATAATCCGGATCCTGTGGTTTTGGGTTCTCGCTGTACTTGGGAAATAATCCACCATCGACACCGCCCAGGTAATACAATATTTTCTGATTACCCCATGAAAAATCACCGCCGGCTCTTCCTGCCCAGATAAAGTTGCGGTAGATAGGATAGTAATAACGGCCATCAAAACCGAAGTTGAAACTATTACGTCCCTCCTGAGTTCCCAGTTTGCTTATCTGGCTGTTGTAATCTATGTAAAACTTATATCGTAACCCGTTGAGTATATTGGTTGCCTTTTGAACTGTATTATCATAAACATATTCAAGTCGCATCAAACCATAAGATCTTTTTCTGTCGGGCTCATTTAAAGGAGCATTATCAGCCCATTTGATCACTACTTTATCGGTTCTAACGCCAAGAGATAAACGAACACTCTTTACTTTATCGAAAGGATATTTGATAACGCCCTGGTATAAATTTGTAAATGATTTAGCATCGTACCCTTCACCTGTTTGTCCCACATCGGTTTTGCGGTAATATATTGCTGAATAGTCGAATCTCTTTTTCAGATAATCGAACCGGGCGAGGTATTCGGATCCGGAATTAAATAAAGACTGAGCGTTCGGATAAAACACATTCTGTTGCCCGAGTGATATTGGCACACCGCTACCTGCTGCGCTAATTATGGGCAAGCGGAACATCCCGGTAAACCTGACATCTTCCAGCATATCAAATACTGAAACAGAGATTAAACCGTTAGACGCGCCGTTGTTCAGGTTAACAGGAAGGCTTCCTGTATAAGGCTGGTAACGCGTACCCAGTACGTCGCTGTTGAATAAAGAGCCGGTAACCTGGTCTATTGCAAACTTCAACTTATAGTCAAACCTTTTTGCTTTGTCGAGCACCGTTAGTGGCCTGTCGCGATCTGCGGCTTCCACCATCTTCTTAATTGCAGCGGAATCTACCTTTTCGTTTCCAAATTCAGATTCAAAAACATCTCTTTTCCTGGTGGTGTCGCCTCCTGGTGTGGCAGACTTGAATTTCAAAGCTTCTCCACTGGCAAGCCGTGACGCTTCCAGGGTTTTACGCCGGAAGTCGGTTGGTCTTGGATTGATATTCCTTTTTTTCAGGGTAGCCTCATCCACCTTTAGTTTGTATAAAAACTTGAGATCGCCTTCCTGTCTTACTTCGCTCACCTGTCCCAGATCGCCTGCGATCTTTGTTTCCCTTAAACTGCTTTGATAGTTGGTAAGCGCAAATACATAGGCGGAGTCGTTAGTGAGTTCAAAAGCGAATATGGAATCGGGTGCATCTTTATTGTTGGCTTTCAGGGCAGAATCCAGATCTCTTCTTTCAGGGTTGCGCAACAGTTCATCACCAATTTTATAGATGGTATCAACACCGGCTCTTTGTGTTTTAAAGAATCCTGCATACCTGTTGCCAACACCGTTTTCATCGCTCACAAAAGTAAAGTGAGTAGTATTATACTGCGTTGGATTTTTAGCATTGCCAAATTTCAGATGGGTGAGCTGTGATATTTGTTTGAACTCACTTTTGTTCCAGTTGTCTACCAGGAAAACGTTGTAATGATTATTTGAGGGTAAAACCGTATCGCCTGTTTTAGCGTTTGCGGAAGGCCTGTTGGAGGCGTATATGATACCTGTCTTACTGGGGAAGGCAACAAAGGATGCATCAAGATCATCATACACATCGTTGGTGATCTGTTCCGTTGTTTGGGTATCGATTTTATAAACAAAAATATCCGACTGTCCTTTTTTTACTGCACTGAACAGTAATGTATTGCCATCAAGCATGAATTTAAAATCCTGAACCTGGTCAAACTGGGGCAGATCCTGTTTAATAGTTTTATACTTGGTCAGCATATCATACAGGAAAAGTTTCACGGTACCTTCCTGCCAGTACACTACCGCAAGGCGGTTTCCTTTTGTATCCCATGCCAGTTGGGGATAGTTAGGGTTCGGTATGTTTTCACTGATTCTTACACCGCTTTTGAGCAATACTTTTTTCTGCCCATAGCTGTTGTAGATGTTTACTCTTTCTATACCTTTTCTAAATTCTACCACAGCATATACCTGGCTTCTTGGCGCAGGATTAGCGGCAAACCGGAAAAAATCGTGACTGTTGCTGATTTCTTCAACAACCGACATGGAGCCTTTAGGAGCATTACGCCTTCCCCTAAGATCTTTGTCATATTTCTGTACCTGAAAATCCATGAACTCGCGGAGAAGGTCTTTAAATTTCTTTTTAGTGATCCTTTGTGATGCGCCGTTCAAATTACGATACACACGTGCCAGGTATAGAAAATAGGTAACGTTTTCCTTCTTGTAAGTTTCGGCAACATAGTACCACAAAGAATGTCCTGCCAGCAGCGGCTTTTCGTAAGCAAACTGGTAAAAGTTTTTATACCTGCCCGAAAGCATGGCAGACTTAAGTTGATCGTCAAGGTCGGTGCTCCAGTTTTCGGCAGCATAAGCAACATATCCGTCTGTAAGCCATTTAGGAAGGTCCAGTAAAGCCTGGTTGGCAGCAAACTCTCCCAGGTCGTCACCGAATAGAAGATTGTCTACCAGGATGCGGGCAATGCCTTCGCGAACCTGGCGGCGAAGGTCGTAATGATCTCCGTTGAAATATACGATCACTTTATTGTTTACCAGCTTTGTGTTGCCACCAGTGCTTTGCCAGTCGTTTGCCAATCCTATATTGGATTGTTCCATCTCATTATAGC